>NZ_JVPL01000049.1:0-23833 GCF_001054655.1 Bacillus sp. 220_BSPC | reverse complement strand
GACAGTTATTCTATCACTCTTTCAATTGTTTAAGATAAAGATAATTGCTTAGAAATCAGGCTTTTATTGGTTATCAGTCATGGGGAATCAATAATAGTACACCTAGCGAAATGATGATGAAGAATAAATAGCTTTCGAATTTCTTCGCGGGGATTCGCTTATTCATGAACATTCCGAGACCTGTCGCAAGTAATATAGCTGGAATGGAATAAGCGTAAAGAATAAGTGAATCGGCTGTCCAAAGTCCGCCTAGCGCATGACCTGTCACGACCAGGATTCCGGATATCAGGAAATGGGCTTGCAATGTTCCGCGGAATCTATTTGGGTTCCATCTTCGCAAAGTTCCATAGACGACGACCGGCACCCCGTTAAAGTTAAAGGCGCTGCCAAGGGCTCCCGACGCAAAACCGAACGGCCATACCCAGCCCTTTGAGTTAAGTAATGGTTCATCCACAGTCTGAAAAAGTCTTTGCTTTAGAAGAGAATACCCCCCATATGCAATCAAAAAAACACCCAGTGCAGAAGTGATGATCATAGAAGGTGCGTAATGGAGCAAAGCCAGGCCGGCTGGTATGCCGATCACCGTTGAAGCCGCCAGCCTGATTAATACCGAGCGTTCGATATGCCGCCATCCGCTAACGACGGTTAGTGAAGCGACGGTAAGACCTGCCAATCCAATCAAGGAAACCGAAGTATTAAGCGGAATGTGAAGTAAGGCAAGCAGAGGCATGCTGACAATCGCTTCACCGAACCCGAACATCGTCCGCATCAAGGCGCCGATAAAGACTGCCGCCACCACCAATATGATGCTGCTGATCGTCATTCTTTCACCTCCTAAAAGCACAATAACCCTTTTATAATTATACCATACCAACCCGGTTTTAGACCGAGGGAAAGATACTTTGAAACGGGTTATTTAAGGTATTTCACGCTCTTTGTGAAGTGTTTGAAATGATATTTAATAGAGAGGTACACACCCTTTATTTTTGTTGCTTATGAGTCAAAAATAAGGCAGGGGAAGCGGGTGTATATCTTGAAGTGTTAATTCAGATGAAACTCCATTAATTTCTACTTTCGCATCAACTAAAACAAAAACAATTAGTCATACTGGTACTTTAGGAGTTTTAGGAGTCCCTAAACCATAAAAGTGAAAGACAATAAACCCCTTGGCTACAAGTGGTTTATTTTGGTGTAACTGCGTACAATATCGCTAAGTTTCAAAAAGTAAAATTAAAGAGAAGGTTTCCTTCTCTTTTTTTAATAATAATTAATAAAATAAGGGGACATGAAAGGGACATTGATGGTTTTATTAGGGGACACAAAGGGGACATTGATGGAGTTTTCATGTACCCACAAAAACACTAGGCTTTGCCTAGTTCAACAACTTAGTTGGGGACAGTTTTTCCTTATGATCTTTCTTCTGCCAATACCTAGTTATGACACTTTCCATTTAGATAAATCAAGTAATTGGCTTAAGAAACAAAGGCATAAAAAAAGGAAGAGGAACTACAAAAGTCCCTCTTCTTTTTTCACTTTATTTTTTTGAAATTTTTCTTAATAAATATAAAGCGTATATGATAGCTGGTATAGCTCCAATCATTAAAATCATCTTTATTAAACCAAATATAAAAAAAGAAGGCGATACATTCATTTTAATTCAACCCCATTAAAAGTTTTAATCTCTATATGTGTATTGTGAATAAACACGAGCATATTTACTAGTTTTATTTAATTTAGTAAGTTTGAGAGAACTAGTAAGACTTACATAGCCATTAGTAACGCTACCAGTCAATTTATAATTTCCTACAGCATTCATATCATAACCTATTTTTTCAGCTTTTGAATCAGTAACATCACATGAAGCATCTACATTTGACCAAACAGTACCTTTTGTTCCTGCTACAGAACAATATCTCATTTTCAACCCATAATCACCAACAGAATAATGATTACCTAATTTTAAGGTAGCAACAGTCACCCCTAAACTTTTTAATTTAATCCAAGCAGTATACAATCTAGATCCATAATCTTTAGGTCCATGAATGAATAGCCCCCTCTCCGTAGAGGTAATTCCCCGAGCCTGTATGCTGCTTGAATTACTGTAATCAACTTCATCTGTTGAACTAAGGTCAACAGATGAACCATCGCTTAATTCTATTGTTATAGGTCCTTCAGAATTAACATTTGATTCGTCTAATAAAGCTTCATTAATCTCGTTCATTTTCTCTTTCTGGTATTGCTGTGCCACCTCTTCAGGTACAGACTCTACAATTGTATTTAAAAGATCTAGTTTATCGTTGTTTGAAAGACTTTCTACTTGATTAGATTCTTCAACACTTTTTAATACAGCCACTAAATCATCGGAATTGCTATTTTTATTTAATTTATTAGAGTATAAATCAGTTGCCTGATCCAATGAGTACTCTGATTTTTCTGGACTAGAAGCTTCAGCTTTATTAAATCCTGTACCTGAAACAATAATCCCAAATCCCAAAACGCCTGTAAATACTTTTAAATCCTAAATTCATTTGAAAACTTTCCCTTCTTTAGTAAATTATTTATGTACTAGCAAATTATGAACTAATTTAACTACTAATTGTACATATTTTCCTACTAGTTAGGAATTCAGTCCCGAAATTGTTTATTTACAACGAAAATTACATTAATTGATTAAGTTGACTGTCAGACAAATTACACTCATCATTGAACAAAATCCTGAAAATGAAAGAAAAAGCTCGCGAAACGCATAAGTTAGCATATGACCCATTCTAGGTCCTGTACTACGATATGCGTAACGACATACGGCATACAACAAGGCTACTATCATAGAGCGTAGTTGGACAAGGGGGTAATTATAGCGTACGCACCACACGCCAATCGGTGCACCTGTCACCGCGCATACCATTGCACTCACATCCACGTACAATGCAGGATGCGACTTACTCTCATAATAGATGAATGAATTAGAGATTAGATTAAGGGTTAGAGTCAGGAACCTACGTGGGCCGGCGTTAACCTCCCTCAAGTAACTTTTTATAGGAAGGGCGAAATATCGGAAGGGTACCATAGGGGGACGTGGGTACCTCCCTCCCGGCCGACTGCTGGGTGGAAAATATACACCACAGTCTCGAAATCTAAACTTAAAAAATATGTAAATTAAATCTAAGGATAACTGCAGCACAACACAATCTTTAGTAGTTGAAATATTTATCGGTAGTATCGGTAGTATTAGTTGAATTATCACCGATTCGTGTGTAAACTTTTAAGTTATGACACTACCCATTTAGATAAATCAAGTAATTATTTTCTGCATAAGAAAAGGCTGAAGTGGAAATACTTCAGCCTAAAAAACCCTATATATATTTTTTTAGAAGAATATCTCTTAGCATTTACGAATCAATCCCAAGTTTTTTTCATTCAGTTAGTGAATTAATCATAAAAGATTAAATGCATATCACTGTTAGTCCTTGATTTCGCAAAAAATTCTGCTTCATTTCCTCCATCAACGAAGTTACCAATACCCCGGAAAATACCACATTGGCCTCGATCTAAATATCTTACCCCTACATAATCATTATAACTGTCAGGATCATACTCCCATAATTCAACTTTTAACTTACCAGCTGGACCCACGTAAGAATCCCGACAAATCTTATAATCACCACCAGTAGAGGGAAACTGATCACTTTCAGCACCATTAGAATAAAGAGATTGTTCTCCTAAGTAATCCCAGCCGCTTGCAAATGTAGAAGAAGGGAACAACAACGCCGCTAACAATGTCACAGCACTCATTTTAAACATTTTCATGCTCATTCCTCCTCACACGTTTTGACTTATTATTCTCCATATAATTCTAATCAATATTTTTTATATTATCATCTATCCAAAGATTCACTTTTTCACGAAGCGTTTTTGTAGTACCCACTACTTCATGCCCAACATATGGAATTAGGGAAAAAGTGAAATGTGCTCGTCATTCAGTTTTGAAATGTATTCCTGAATCATCTTTAAACTTTTAAGCCTTCCCGGATCAAGTAAACTAATTACCTCTGGATCCACCATTTGTGTAGAGACGTCTCGATTTCCAATACCAGCAATCAGCAGCATAGTTGCTGCTAAACTAACACTGCAATCCATGGAATAGGCCAATGCTGAAATTCTTTCATGCTCATAAGCTTTGAACCTTAAATGAATCCTTTCCTTTTGAATAATAGTTCTCTTCTGGATTAATTCGGCTTCAAAATCCCCTCTGAAAATCGTATTATCATGCCTGTAGTCTCTTTTAAAATACATGGACAAGCCCTCGATACATTCCCTGGAATTGATAGCTGCCATTATTATTTTTTCCCCTATATCCTTCACAGGCTTATGAACACATTCATTTAATGAGTGTTGAACGCAAAAAAACATATTAGGGCTACCCAGGGAATAAAATGAAAGGAATATTTTGAAGGAAAGCGGGGCTGTGCATGTGAAAATCCATGTGGTGAATAGGGGGGATTCTTTATGGGGAATTTCCCAGCAATATGGTGTCAGTATCAACCGGATTGTTCGGGTCAATGGACTTGAAAATCCAGATAAGCTGGTGATTGGCCTAGCTCTTTTGATTCCTGAACCTTATCTTCAGTACAGGGTTCAGCAAGGGGATACTCTAAATAATATCGCAAATCAGTTTGGAATTACGGTACAGGAAATCATGCAATCGAATCGCATCACAAATCCTTCCGCTATCTATCCAGGACAGAGACTAACCATCCCGGTTATTTATCATACCGTAAGGGAACGAGATACCCTTTATGATATAGCAAGACGTTATGGAACGACAGTTCAGGCCATTATTCAGATGAATAGGATTACAGATCCGTCCTATATCCATATCGGACGGATAATAAGGATTCCCCAGAAACCAAAACCCATCATTGAAGTCAATGGTTTTACAAACGTTTACGGGCAAGCCGGTGCGGAGCAAGTACGTGAAGTAGCCTACGATCTGACCTACGTAAGTCCATTTGGTTATAGAATGAGGCAAGATGGCAGTTTAGAAGTCATTGATGACATCCCGACGATACGGGCGGCACAGTCGACTGGCGTCATACCCATGATGTGCATAACGAATTTTTCCGCGACGGAAGCGGGAACTCAGCTTGCCCATACGATACTTTCTGATTTGAATTTAGTGGAAACAATATTAACCAACGTTATAAAAACGATGAAAGACAAAGGGTACCGTGGATTGAATATCGATTTTGAAAGTGTAGCACCAGAGGACCGTGATTTCTATAATCGCTTTCTCCAAAGAGCAGTGGATCGGTTGCATCCTGAAGGCTACTTTGTGTCATCCTCCCTTGCCCCAAAAACTAGCGCCAATCAAAAGGGACCATTAGTTGAGGCGCATGATTATCCAGTTCACGGACGGCTGCTCGACTTCGTGGTGTTGATGACATATGAATGGGGTTACCGAAAGGGGCCGCCGCAGGCAATCTCCCCCATTAATGAAATAAAACGAGTCCTTGACTATGCCGTAACGGTGATACCAACAAATAAAATCTTCATAGGATTTCAAATTTATGCACGGGACTGGCTTATTCCTCATGAAGAGGGGCAGGAAGCAGAGACTTTCGACATGCAGGAAGCCATCAGACGCGCCGTCCAATATAATGTAGAAATAAAATATGACGAGACAGCCCAATCACCTTATTACAGGTACAAAGATGATCAGGGACGCACACATGAAGTTTGGTTTGAAGACGCACGCAGTGCTAAAGCCAAATTCGATCTGGTGAAGATTTACAGGTCAAGGGGTCTCAGTTATTGGGTACTTGGTTATCCGTTCCCCCAGAATTGGGAACTGCTTGGGGATACATTCATTGTACGGAAACTGTAGGGTGTTTTGTTACCGCAAGGCGTATCACACATTATTAATCTAGTGATGGGCAGCTTTTTTATAAAGCTGTCTATTTTAGTATTTCGAAATGCACCTACAAAAATCACACGATTTTTATAACAACGTTAAAAGTCGTTTGGAATTTGAGTCGATAAAGGGACTTAATCGAGGACGCCATATGGTGGTCTTTTTCAATTTAATGAAACTCTTTAAAAAACAAGGGAATGGTCATTCAAAAAAGGAAAAGGGTTCCTCATTGTGGAATTAGGAAACTAGAATATTACTTACCGGAGGCACATTTAATGGAATTAACCATCATAAATACGTTTACAGATCAACCTTTTAAAGGAAACCCTGCTGCAGTCTGCCTTCTTACCGGGGAAAGTGATAGCGAGTGGATGCAGAGAATAGCTAAAGAGATTAATATGCCTGTTACCGCTTTTATTCAACCTCATAATGGTGAATGGAAACTGCGATGGTTCACACCCTCCATTGAAATCCCGATTTGTGGACATGGGACGCTGGCAAGCTCTTTCTTTTTATGGGATAAAGGATACGTGCCAAGAGATCAGCCGATTGCCTATCAGACGAAAAGCGGGCTTCTCACTGCAAAATTCGTTGATGGGATGGTTCAGTTGGAATTTCCGTCATTAAGGGAGAAGGAGACCACTGCCCCTGATTTACTGATAAAAGCTTTAGGAGTTGTGCCTGCGTATGTTGGGCAAAACAAATGGGATCTTCTAGTCGAAGTTCAATCAGAGGAAATCGTAAGGAATTTAAAGCTGGATATAGACTCCATTGCCCAATTGCCGGTTCGGGGCGTCATTGTAACGAGTCAATCGGATAGCAGTGAATATGATTTCGTTTCACGTTTCTTCTCCCCTGCCCAAGGCCTTGACGAAGATCAAGTAACGGGCTCGGCCCATTGCTGTCTGGGACCATATTGGAAAAGAAAGCTGGACAAAAGTAATTTTATAGCCCATCAGGCATCGGAAAGAGGAGGTCAATTGAAGGTTGAAGTAACGGAAGACACAGTTAAACTTTCCGGACATGCCGTCACAATATTCGAAGGGAACTTAACCATTTAATGCAGGATTTGGTTTGAGGGGGTTCAATCTAAATATTAAAACAAAGTTGATTGGAGCGGAGTTACGAGACTCCTGCGGGAAAGGCGCGTCCAAGGGAGACCCCACAGGCGCATAGGCGCCGCGGGTGGACCGCCCGCGGAAAGTGAGTCCCTGGAGTGGAAATGAACGTTCGGAATTTACAACTCGGCAATCCTTCTTAATGAAAGTTTGTGCCCTTTACCTTTTTTTAGTGTGCAAGAATCGAAATGGCACTATACACTAATAACAAAGCCATGATTACATTAAACTGACTTCTATACTTTGATAAAAACGTTTGAAAAATAGAACCGAACATACTCCAGCAGAACGTACTCATAAAACCAACGAAAGCAAGAAATAATGAAAAGAACAGTAAGCTGAAATTTGAAGAGTGATAAGGTAGGATGAAGGTCGATATTGCCGTGATGCCATATAAGATTCCTTTTGGATTTATGAATTGTAAAAGCATGCCTGCTATAAAACTATTGTGCTTGTCATCATTATCGTCCTTCGCTTTAGTTGAACTGGAAATGATTTTTATGGCCAGATACAGCATGTAAATTGCCCCAAGGATCGTCATGATAAATTCAATCTTTGGTATGAAATTTTCAAGCAAAACATTAAAATAACTGCACAATAGCATGATTACAAAAAAACCGGCACCTACTCCGAAACAAAATTTAATCGTCTTTTTTAACCCGTACTTGTTCGCAAATAACATGGCCATGATGTTATTTGGACCCGGAGTGAAACTTGTAACAAAAACAAACAGCAAAAAAGATAGTAATGGCATGGTTGACTCCCCTTTGTATGCTATAATGACCAAAATTGACATTATAACGATTTCCTTTTTATTGTACAATGCCGACGTTATATTGTAAATAAGGAGCATTTTTATGGAAGAAATAAATTTTATTATTGCTAACAATTTAAAAGCCATCAGGGAAAGTAAGAAATTAAGTCTTGAAAAGGTTGCAGAATTGACTGGAGTAAGCAAAACGATGATCGGACAAATAGAAAGGGGAGGATCGAGCCCTACGATTACGACAATTTGGAAAATAGCCAATGGATTAAAGATTTCATTTTCTTCATTGATAAATAGTCCGCAGCCGGATACAAAAATTGTTTTAAAAAGTGAAATTCAATCATTATCTGAAGATAACGGCAAATATCGAGTTTATCCCCACTTTCCCTTTGAGGATGAGAAGCGCTTTGAAGTATATTCAGTCGAGATAGAAAAAGGTGGATTCCTAAGTTCCGATTCGCATAGGGAAGGGACGGAAGAGTACATAACTGTTTTTGAAGGGGAAGTGACTGTACGTGTAAATAACGAAGAATTTACAATAAGGAATGGTGATTCTATCAGGTTCAAGGCTGACAGACCGCATGCCTACCATAATTCAGGGGATACATTAACTCGATTAAGCATGATCTTATATTATCCAACTTAAAAAATGGATTAATGTAGTTCTGTTAATATATCTTAGCAAAGTGAATATCCCCTATGGATTGACTGTTGGTATGGTCTGCCTGTTGGGGATACTGCTTCAAGCCGATTTTCTGGTTTTCTTACAGAATCGGCTTTTTTTATTTAGTCTTCTTCAAGCCCCATTACTTGAAGTACAATATTCACAATGTCTATATACTATATTTAACCTTCCCCTACTAATTTAGAAATGTACCTACTTATCCTCTGTAAGAAACCCTTGGAGGATTCGTCCATACTGCAGCAAGGCGTCTCTTGATTCTCGCAATACGTCAATTTCCTATAACCCTCATTGGATGGAAGAAATTTGTGACACTCCTGCCGAATAACTGGCTAGCCGAGACCCCACAGACGCTTGAAGAGAGGAGGCTTGGCAGCCAGTCGGCGGAAAGGGAGCGGATTGCTGGAATCAGCTGGAAGTTATAAAAAAAACTGCAGTTTCTGAGACTCTTTTGATTGATTTAGGTATAAAGACCAAGGGTGGTTATGGAAGCGTGTGATTCTATTTTACCATTAAATCATTTTATTGATATATCATCTATCTGTTACTAGGTATTTTAGGGTGATTATAATGATAATATTCTGTTAATATTCGATATAGCATTGTAAATTTGTTTTAAAATTGGATTATTTTGTTGTAATATAGGAGATACACGAATCTTTAGAGGAAAAAAGTAGGGTGGATTTGTGTATGGGTAAGTAAATTTGTCGGAATTCATTTTTTGGGAAAAGTGTGTCATTTACATGTATAAGTTATCAGAATGTTATGCCAGTATAGAACTAATGGGGGGATTACGATAATGGGGAAAAAGAAAATCGTAAAAATTGCATCAGCTACCATAATGGCTGCAACAACGATCGTAGCAGTAGCACCGGCACCATCGGAAGCTGCGACTAGCCTTAATAGTAAAATCAAAACGGCCAAGGCCGCCATCAAAAAACCATTCGATACCTATTTCTACACTTCTAAACTCGCTTCAGTGTCCACTGTTGAAAAACAAATCAAGTCTGCAAAACAAGTAAAAAAAGACATCAACTCTACCATTAAAAAATCAATGTTAAGCAAAAAAGAAAAAGATGCCAAATACAAAGAAATCGAAGCTTATGATAAGTACATCACTCGTTCAGAAGGTTATGTAAAAGGATATAAAGCGGCTGAGAAAGCAAAAGCTGCACATGGCAAATCGATTGGCAACCTTACGAATTCAATACTTGCCAAGAAATCCATTGATATCAGGAATCAATACGAGGCATTGGATAAAGCCGTGAAAAAGGCAGATAAAGATATTAAAGATACGGTTTACGGTGCGAAAATCGAAAAGCTCCTATACGATAAATTCACTAAAGCGACCAAAACAGCTTTGAACGGTGACCTGAAAGTTCCATACTACTATGAAAAAGCTGCTTACTGGGTGAAGAAAGGTGATTTAAAGACCGCGGACAAACGGATGCAAACCGTTTCTTCGCAATTGAAGAAGGTCAGCAAAACATCCAAGCTCGGAAAAGCTATACACGCCTATGTTAAAGAAGTGAAAGGTAAGTATGATGATGCGGTATATGCAGAAAAGAAAAAAGAAGTGGCAAAGCAGGTCAATGCCTATGTAGCCCTTGCCAATGGGGAACTTAAAACAAAAGAACAGATAAAAGCGGCTAAAAAGGCCAGAGCCGACATCCACTTAAATGGGATCAAGGAGTCGGACCGAAAGGAATTCGAAACGAAAATAGCATTGGCGGATAAGAAAGTAGCAGCTGCTAAAGAAGCTTTGAAAAATCCAGCGAAGGCAATCACGCTTTCCTTGATGCATACGAATGACACGCATGCTCACTTGGACAATGTGGCCAAAAGGGTGACAGCTGTTAAGGAAGTGCGTAAGAGTAAACCGCAAGCTCTTTTGGTGGATGCAGGTGACGTATTCTCGGGTACCCTCTATTTTAATGAATTCAAAGGGCAAGCGGATCTTCGCTTCATGAACTTAATGAAATATGACGTCATGACATTCGGGAATCATGAGTTTGACTTGGGTTCAAGCGCCGAAGGGCATCAAGCTTTGGCTGACTTCGTTGAAGGGGCACAGTTCCCATTTGTCAGTTCGAATGTGGACTTCTCCAAAGATGATAAGTTCAAGGGACTATTCTCGGATTTGATTTCAAGTAAGCCAGAGCAAGGGAAAATATACAATGGCGTCGTAAAACAAGTGGATGGCCAGAAGGTAGGTTTCTTCGGGCTTACGACTGAAGAAACGAAAGATATTTCAAGCCCTGGAAGTATAGTATTCGAAAACTATCTTGAAGAAGCCGAAAAAGCGGTCAAGGCGTTCAAAGACATGGGTGTTAATAAGATCGTTGCCGTATCCCATATTGGTTACGATGATAATGCGGCCTATGACAATGATTTAACATTAGCTGCCAAGGTCAAGGGCATCGACGTGATTGTGGGCGGACATAGCCATACGCAGTTAAACGCCCCCGTTGTTATTGATAAGGATGATAAGGGGAAAACGAAAGATCCGACAGTCATCGTTCAAGGGTATCAGTATAGCGACTTTTTAGGCACGATCGATGTGGAATTCGATAAGAAAGGCAAGATTGTCGGACAAGCCGGTCAGCTGATTAAGCTTTCTGAAAAACAGGATGATCCTGAAGCGGCAAAAGTGCTCGAAACATACTCCTCGAAGATTAAGGAGCTGAAGGAAACGAAGACGGGTGCAACAGCTGTAAAGGCCTTGGAAACCCCTCGTGATTCAGGTGATGAAACGAAACCGAGCGTTCGTAAAAATGAAACCGAACTGGGTAATCTAATTACGGACGGAATGCTTAGTAAAGCGAAGGAATTCAATAAGGATACGGTAATCGCATTCCAAAATGGCGGGGGCATCCGCGCTGGCATCGATCAAGGTGAGATCACTTTAGGGGAAATCCTCACCGTTTTACCGTTTGGGAATACGTTAGCGACGATGAAGCTTACGGGTGCAGAAATCAATGAAGCATTAGAGCATAGTGTAAGCCTGGCCCCTAAGGAAAATGGCGGCTTCCTGCATGTTTCCGGAATGAAATTCAGCTTCGACAGTTCGAAGGAAGCAGGCAATCGTGTGACAAAGGCAGAAGTCCTTGGACAAGATGGAACCTATTCCGAATTGGATCCAGCGAAGGAATATACTGTGGCGACCAATGCTTTTACAGCCAAGGGCGGAGATGGATTCAACGTTTTCAAGAAGGCTTATGAAGAAGGAAGAGTGACGGATATAGGCCTCGCTGATTGGGAGAATTTACGTGATTATGTAAGCGGGCTGAAAACTGTCGATCCAAGCATCGAAGGACGCATCAAGGATGTGGCTGGAAGCAATACAGACCCGACTGTGGTATTGGCTAAAGACTTTGGCGGAACGGCTGATGCGCCAAAAACACATGAAGGCAATGTAGTTGTGGATATCACGGATATTGCTTCATTGGAACATGCAGTGGTTAAAGGGAATCTTACATTAACGGGAACTCCTCCGGAGGATTTTACTTTTTCAGAGGTTACAGTAGAGGGTGATTTGGATTTATCGGGACTTAACGGTAAGACCGTAAGCCTGAGCGGTGTCACGGTGAATGGCGAAACCATTCTTTAAACGGTTTTTAAATGATTGCTGAGCCTATGGAAAAAAGTTGGAGGGGTTGAGATCTTGAAGAAGAACGGGATAAGCAAGCTTTTCTTTGCCATACTGATCGTACTGTCAACGGTTCTGCCAAATGCAGCCGCAGCAAATGCCGAAGGGACAATATCGGTCATTGAAGCGATTAATAATAACAGCGGAACGGCGACGGTGAAGGGATATATCGTCGGTACAGCTAAAAGCGGTACAAGCTATCAACAAACATCGCCTTTTACTGAAAGTACGAACATAGGCATTGCCGATAGTCCGGATGAAACGGATGTTAAGAAAATCATGCCTGTTCAGCTTCCAGCCGGAAGTATCCGGACGGCCTTGAATTTGGTCGAACATCCGGAATTACTTAAAGCGCAGGTGACGATTACGGGGAAGCTGGAAAAGTACTTTTCAGTACCCGGCCTGAAATCCGCAACGGATTTCACGATCATCACTGATGGGGGAACAACACCTGAACAGCCTGATGTGAAGGTTCTGGATTCCATTGCCGAGGCGCGCACGAATACGGAAGATGTCGTGCAGGTCGATGGGGTGGTCACGACGGGACTTGGTTATTGGGGAGGAAAAGGTTTTTATATCCAAGATGAAACGGCAGGGCTATATGTTTATGGTTCTTCGTGGCCTGCGGAAGTAAAGCAAGGGGATAAGGTTAGATTAATCGGACAAGTATCCGCTTATAATAAGGAATTACAAATCCAACCAACTTCCCTTGAAGTCGTATCTTCTGATAATGAACTTCCTGAAATCCAAACGATTGATGCTTCAGGGATCAATGAGGATACACAAGGTGAGCTGGTCACCATCGATAAGGCGACCATTACAGAATTGGCGGCATCGGGCACTTACGGAACTTTCGAATTCAAAGCGGAAGATTCTGAAGGGAAATCCGTCATCGTTCGCCATGATAACCGGACCGGTTCGAGCTATGAAGATTTCGTGAAAAGCTTTAAAGCAGGGGATGTCATTTCCGTAACCGGAATCGGATCGAGGTTCAATGACACGTACCAGTTGAAGCCGCGTGGCATTGAAGATTATGAACTGGTGAACAAACCAGCCGTTTACACGGATATTTTCCCTGGTACGGTTAGTGAAAATACAAAGATATCACTTGAATCTGGTTGGGAAGAAGCGAAAATCCATTATACGCTGGATGGATCCGCACCAACGTCTTCAAGTGCTGTGTACACAGAACCCATCATTTTAACGAAAGATACGGTCATCAAGGCAATTGCTGTCAACGACAGGACATCGGAAGTTTTCACATTTGCCTATACCGTTAACAAAACCACTGAAGTGAAGATTCGTGACATTCAGGGGATGAATCACTTTTCATCTTATGAAACTCAACTCGTCTCAGGTGTGGAAGGTGTCGTCACTTATGTAAAAGATGCGAATAACTTTTACATGCAAGATCCCAACCCGGATAAGGACTTAACGACTTCCGAGGGAATACTTGTGTACAACAAAGCGCATGGCCTAAAAGCGGGCGATCATGTCAAAGTGGCAGGTAAAGTCGCCGAATGGTATATCGAAGGTTACGCTGAAATGAAAACGACGGATCTACCGACAACTGAATTGACCAATACGACGATTGAAAAGCTTGGCACTGAATCGATGCCAGAACCGATCGTCATCGGAAAAGATGTCATTCCGCCGTCTGAGAACATCGATGATGATAGATTGACAGATTTTAATCCGGGTGAAGACGTCATTGATTTCTACGAGAGTCTGGAAGGAATGCTTGTGCAAGTATATAACCCGAAAGTGGTTGCTCCTCAAGACTATGGTGAATTGGTCGTGATTCCAGGGAATATGGAAACGACGACTGCAGTTGGCGGCGTCAAAATAACGGAAACGGATTTCAACCCTGAAAGAATTACCCTGGATATAAATGATGAATCATTTGCAGCGAAATCGGGTGATTTCTTTGAAAGCTCGGTTACCGGTGTAATCAGCTATGGATACAGCAACTATAGGGTAGTGACGGATAAAGCTCAGCTGCCGGCGTTAAAGGATGGCGGTACGGCTCGGGAAGTGACATCTTTAGAGAAGGATGCTGATGAGCTATCGATCGCTTCCTATAATATAGAGAATTTCTCCACTCAAACCGCTAATTCGAAAGTTGAAACGATCGCAACATCCATCATTACCAATCTTAAACAACCCGATATCATCGGGGTAACGGAAATGCAGGATAACGATGGGGGAACAGATAGCGGGACAACGGACTCTGCTCAAAGTGCCAAGAAGTTAACCGAAAAAATAAAAGAGCTGGGCGGACCGCAATATCAATACATCGATATCGCTCCAGAAGATAAACTTGATGGCGGTGCACCTGGCGGGAATATCCGTGTAGGCTTTTTATATAATGCCGACCGTGTCAAATTGACTGAAGGAACGAAAGGGACGGCAACACAGTCCGTGGCTTTCAAAGATGGAAAACTTACCTTGAACCCTGGACGAATCGAGCCTGCCGATCCCGCCTTCAATTCAAGCAGGAAGCCTTTAGCGGCTCAATTCGAATTTAAAGGCGAAAGCGTAGTGGTGGTGGCCAATCATTTCAATTCCAAGGGCGGTGACCAGCCGTTATTCGGCAAAAACCAGCCACCTGTTCTTTCAAGTGAAACGCAAAGGCTTCAAATTGCCTCCATCGTCAATCGGTTTGTCAGTGATATCAAGTCACAGGATGCCAAAGCGAATATCGTCTTGCTTGGAGACTTTAATGACTTTGAATTCTCGGCTCCGCTTAAAACATTGAAGGGCAAAGATTTAACCAATATGATTGAGAAAGTCCCTTTTGAGAAACGTTATTCTTACACCTATCAAGGCAATTCACAAGTACTGGACCATATCCTGGTATCGAATAATATGGCCGCGGCCACAAAAGTCGATATTGTCCATATTAATTCATCCTTCATGGAAGTTCACGGAAGGGCTAGCGATCATGACCCTGTATTGATTTCAACCCCTTTATCTGAATCAGGCGGAGTTGAAACTCCTGCTCCAGAAAAAACATATAATCTGACAAACGTTAAAACGAAAAAACTTACGATTGCTTCACCTAGTGCTTTGATCGATATTGATGAAGCATCCAGCATCGAAGAAGGTATCTGGTTAAAAGGCTCATATGCTGTACTCAAAGGCCTCGGGCTGAAGAATGCTGCTGTGACGATAAAACCGGATAAGGATGGTGCAATCATTGATTTTAGCGGCATGGCGGTGAAGGAAGTCATCATTGATAATGCCAATGTAAAAGAAATCAGAGGCGCTGAAAATGTTCAGAAATGGTCGGTGACAGAAGGTGTTGACACATCGAATATCAAGTTTGTCGATTCCAAGGGGGAAGCAATTGCTTCCCCTTTCGACCCTAAAGAAAACCATGCGCCCGTCGTAACGAAAAAACTGGAAAATCTTGAAGTGAAAGCCGGTTCAAAGGTCACCATCGATTTGAGTGAGCACTTCTCAGATCCTGATGGAGATAAGCTGACCTTTTCATCCACTATCGGTACAGTCACCGGCCAGACATTAACGCTTCCTGCAAATGAAGCTGGAACATACCTTGTCGCAGTCAAGGCCGAGGACCAGCAATCGGAAGCGGTTGCCCGTTTCACGTTGACCGTATCGAATGATAAGCCGCTTGAAGCTTATTACGAAACGGCGGCAGGAAAAACGGGAACGGAACTGAAATCGGTTCTGCACTCGATAATTAAGGGCCATACGATGTTATCTTATGATCAAGTGTGGAATGCCCTTAAAGAAACGGATGAAGATCCGGTGAACAAACAGAATGTCATCTTGCTTTACTCTGGAAAATCCATCTCGGAGAACGCGAATGGGGGCAATGCCGGACAATGGAACCGCGAACATGTTTGGGCAAAGTCCCATGGTGATTTTGGGACAAGCAAAGGTCCCGGGACAGACCTTCATCACCTTCGTCCCGCTGATGTGACAGTCAATGGCAAGCGGGGCCACCTTGATTTCGACGAGGGGGGTCAAACATATAGTGGATGTGAATGTAAGTTTGATTCAGATTCATGGGAGCCGCCAGACCATGTTAAAGGTGATATAGCACGGATGCTATTTTACATGGCCATCAGATATGAAGGAAACGGCGAGTTGGATCTTGAATTATCCGATACAGTCAATACGTATCCGAAGCCGCTTCATGGAAAGCTATCGACACTTTTAAAATGGAATGAACTCGATCCAGTCGACGATTTCGAGAGCCATCGCAATGATGTCATTCAGGACTGGCAAAATAACCGCAATCCATTCATCGACCATCCGGAATGGGCATCCGAAATTTGGGGTGCCGCTGAATCCAGAGATGAAAGAAAGGCGAGTTAAATCGGAGATCGAAGGGGAAGCAGCCTGATGGCTGCTTTTTTTAGTTTGATTACGCAGGTAATTAGAAAGTGCCTCACCCCGAACATGATTTTAAAAGAAAGCGGCATGTAAGTGAATGGGTTAATTATCTTAAAATACTGAAAAATCAAATATTACTTCTAAGTTAAATAATAAAAAATATTGGTAGGTATGTTATGTAATATATGTTAATATGGGATATGCAATGAAAGGGTTTTCATTGCAAGAATGATAAAAATATTTTAATATAGTAATAATGCCGCTTTTTGATCTTCATTCACTTTAAAAGACGGTTAAAAAATTTATTGCCAGAAATGGGGCATTACACGATGAAATACAGATCTGCATTCGATATAATCGGTCCCGTCATGATTGGACCTTCAAGTTCACATACAGCAGGAGCTGCCAGAATTGGCAGAGTAGCACGGACATTATTTGGAAAGCAACCGAAGAAAGCGATTATTTCTTTATATGGTTCTTTTGCAAAAACATACAGGGGGCACGGTACGGATGTTGCTGTCGTAGGCGGGATCTTGGATTTCGATACGGATGATGAACGAATCCCTGCCTCTTTAACGATAGCGGAAGAAGCCGGTATGGACGTTTCCTTTACAATTGAGGATACTGTGATGGATCATCCTAATACAGTCAAGATCAGATTGTTCGACGAAGATAAGGAATTGGAACTGGTTGGGATCTCCATTGGCGGCGGAACGATAGAAATAACGGAGCTGAATACATTCAAGCTAAAATTGTCAGGGGAAAACCCAGCCATTTTAGTCGTGCATAACGATGTGTTTGGAATCATATCTTCCGTTTCGACCGTATTGGCGAATCATGAAATTAACATTGGTCATATGGAAGTTTAACGAAAAGAAAAAGGTCAAATGGCCCTCATGGTGATTGAAGTCGATCAGAAAATCCAGGGCGATGTCATGAAGGAAATTGAAGGGTTGGAAAACGTGTCGCAAGTCATAAGGATGGTTGAATGATCATCATTAAAAGTGCTGGCATAGATATGGAGGTAAAAACATGTTCCGAAATGTAGCAGAGTTGGTTGAACTTGCTGAAAGTAAACAGGTAAAAATCGCGGAAATCATGATTTTACAAGAAATGGAGTTCTCAGGCCTGTCGAGAGAACAGATCATCGAAAAGATGGACAGGAATTTGACAGTGATGGAACAAGCGGTGGAAAGAGGTCTGAAAGGTGTGCAATCCGTGACAGGCCTAACGGGCGGAGATGCCGTTCTTTTGCAAAATTATATCAAGTCGGGCAAGGCACTGGCAGGTAATTTATTATTGGATGCCGTCAGTAAAGCTGTTGCGACGAACGAAGTGAACGCAGCAATGGGAATGATTTGTGCCACTCCGACTGCAGGTTCTGCGGGTGTTGTGCCCGGTACATTATTTGCCGTGAAAGAAAAATTAAACCCGACCCGGGCAGAGATGATTGAATTTCTTTTCACTTCCGCTGCCTTCGGATTCGTGGTTGCAAACAATGCTTCCATTTCTGGAGCGGCTGGCGGCTGCCAAGCAGAAGTGGGCTCGGCAAGCGGAATGGCCGCAGCTGCGATAGTGGAACTTGCCGGCGGTACACCAAGCCAAGCGGCAGAAGCGATGGCGATCACTTTGAAGAACATGCTTGGATTGGTTTGTGACCCAGTGGCTGGATTGGTTGAAGTTCCTTGCGTGAAACGTAACGCAATGGGTGCATCCAACGCAATAACGGCAGCTGACATGGCACTTGCGGGCATTACGAGCCGCATTCCATGTGACGAAGTGATCGATGCCATGTATAAAATAGGATTGACCATGCCGGTTGCACTTCGTGAAACGGCAGAAGGCGGCCTGGCTGCGACTCCTACTGGGCGAAAATTGGCAAAGGGAATTTTCGGTTCATATAAATAAACATTCAGTCCCATTAACAAGAGGTTTGTTAATGGGATTTTTAATTGGTCTTAAAAATAAATGAGGCTATTTTTGTGAATGAAAAAAGGAAATTAGAGGAAGACCGAGGGATTTGGCGTTTTTGGACACGGAGATGGAAACAGTCGTTAAAAAATCTGAATTATCAGTGAATATGGAGCCATAGCAACTTTGTGAGTTATCCCTTTCAATGATAAGATGAGTACGAAATTCACTATGGGAAGGATTGATTCTTCATTAATTTTCTCGAACTAACGTACACGTCGGCAATGGAAAAAGCGATGTTTCAGGCTCATGGAATCGGCTATGCACAATATGCTCAAAAACTGGAGCAACGCATGATGGTTGAACAAGAACGGGAACAGGATTATTTACAGGGCAGGCGTATATCAGAGGAGATGAGAGCCAATCTTTTTTTGGGGAGCTAATTTCGATCTGCGATATCGATAACATAAACGAAAAAATACAAAAGGAGCAATCGAAAAGATTGCTCCTTTTGTCCTGCCATAAAGGGTATTTTTCCATTAAAAGAAGGAAACAGCACTTTTAAATAGAAAGTACGTTCATGAAGAGGAGGAGGATCTTGTTGGAGAGAAAAGCATTGCTTGTATCAGCATTACCGGGATATGAAGAGGAAATTGGTCGGTGGCTTTGGTGTTTAGAAGATGTTCGACGTACGCTTATATCGGAATTGACTGGAATCAGCCAAAATATACTCGATTCAAAAATCGATGAAAGGCAAACGATAGGCTCGATGTTATATCACATAGCGCTGATAGAGGCAGATTGGTTATACGAAGAGGTCCTTGTTACGGAATGGGATTCGGAAATATCCGCGTTGTTTCCAGTAGGGTGCCGTGCTGAAGATGGCTCCCTGAACCATATTGAAGGACAAACATTAGACGAACATTTCTACCGACTCAATAAGGTGCGTGAGGTATTTCTTTCAAACTTTCGCACAATGGACCTGACGGATTGGCGTAAACCGAGGGTACTTGAAAAATATGATGTCACACCTGAATGGGTCGTTTACCATTTGATTGAACACGAATCACATCATCGAGGTCAGATATTCCAATTGCTGAAGAAATTACGGAATGAATATGAAGTTAAAGAAATGTGATTTTTTGATGGCCTGCTATCAACATCAGATTATGGAGGTCTCACCCGGAACCATGATTTTAAAATAGGACTAGATTATCTTTAGTGTTTTTTACTGTTATCCACAGGAATGTTTAATAAATAAAGAACCTGAAGGCAAACTTGCTTTTCTTTCAGTCTGGAGCTGCCTTTATGGCAGCTTTTTGTATGTCGAGATACTTGGTTGTTGGATATATATGGTGAATTACCCATAATAAGTTGCGGTTTATGGTATATTGGTTAATGTCAATACGTCAACATGGTCCGGTGTGCTTGCGTTTTTGTTTGTCTTTAAATTAAAGAATAGATCCAAGCCTTCACGAAAGAAAGCAGTGAGGTTTCCGATCTTTATGAGGTTATAGCGGTCAGTGCTATAAAAGACGGTGACGCCATCGTAAATTGAAATTATGAAAACAAGACTTCTTGATGATTCCATATGGGATGAAACCATCAGAGACGTTTGTTAATAAAAAAAACTGTAGGCAAACTCGCTTATCTTCGAGTTCGTCTACAGTTTATATGCCTGGACTGATTTTATATCATTTAATCTATTTGGTGATTATGACCGAATTTCGACTTTAAGACGCTGCTTGCATACCCAATGAATCCTCCAACAATGGCAGGGACGATCCACCCAAGCCCAGCTTCATACATAGGAAGTATTGCAGTGAAGAAATCATTGATGAATGTAATGTGTACACCTGCTCCATTTAATCCATCAAATAGACTGACGATGAATGTTAAAAGTAAGCTGCCTTGATAAACCTCAGGTCTTCCCTTAAATAAGGAATGAAGAAATGTTAGGAAGATCAAAACAATGGCTAATGGATAAATGGCTGTCATAACCGGTACTGAAATGGCAATTAACTCGGTTAGTCCAATATTGGCAATGATTGCACTGAATATGGATAAACTTATGGCAATCGTTTTGTAAGGAAGACTTGGAAATAGTTTATGGAAGTACGTCGAGCAAGAGGTAATGAGTCCTACGCTCGTCGTTATACAAGCTACTGTGATCATTAATCCCAATAATAGCCCGCCATATGATCCAAAGTAGTAATCCGAGACTTTCGCCAAGATAATGCCTCCATTATCCAAGCGTCCAAGTTCCCCAACGCTTGAAGCACCCATATAAGAGAGAGCTGTATAAATGGTGGCAAGGATAACGGCCGCAATGGCAGTCGCTTTTCCACAAACGATCATGATTTGTTTTTTTGTTTTGGCACCTTTTTCTTTGATGGCATTAATGATGATGATGCCAAAAACAAAAGATGCTAGAGTATCCATGGTTAAATATCCTTCTCTGAACCCATTGAAAAATGGTTGAACCATATAGTGCTCGGCAGGTGCTTCAAAATCTCCAATTGGATTAACGAAAGCGACTACCACCAGGATTCCAATGAACGTCAACTTGATGGGTGTCAAAATTTTCCCCACAATTTCGACAATTTTCGCGGGATTGAGCGAAAGAAGGCATGAAACTGTAAAAAAGATGATGGTGAAAATAAGTAAAGGCAATGGACCTGGATCTTCAGGTAAAAAAGGTTTTACACCGATCTCAAAAGAAACGTTTCCTGTTCTAGGCATGGCGAATAATGGACCAATGGCTAAATAAAGAATGGTTGTGAATACAATACCAAAGACTGGATGGACACGGCTCGCTAATGATTGTAAGTCATCTTTTCCAGAAAAACCGAGTGCCAGCACACCAAGTAACGGTAATCCTACTCCTGTGACCAAAAACCCTGCATTAGCCGACCAGATATTCATTCCTGCCGATTGACCAAGCATTGGCGGGAAAATTAAATTCCCTGCACCGAAGAAAAGGGCAAATAACATGAACCCAATCACTACTATAAATGAAGATGGAACCTTATTAGACAAAATAAACCCTCCGACCAAAATTTGCTATTTTAGAAAATTATTAAATTTTCTAAAAATTATATAAACAGTAATACTAAGACCGTACAGTATTATAACTAAATTAAATTGATATTTCAATATATTTTTTGTTTTTTATTATTTACCTTGATGATCAGTATCCGCCCTTATCTTATTTTGAACATCTAAAGGCTGCTCATACTCATGAAATTTGAAATGTAAAGGAAATGAGGATGCAGAAAAAACGGCTTTACGTCGCGAACCAGTTTGAGCTCACGATAAAGAGTGACGGTTTAGATGCGGTTTTAATTGTGGGAAAATTAAGGATGTGTTTAGAATGGTTGAAAAAATACTGGGATTGTTCTTTGAAAAACGGAAACAAAACAAAAAGGATGTTTTATTACTAATTTTCATATTCATGCTCCTATAATTAATTTGGTTAAGTATATCTCGGATATGGACTTATCTTGGTTATCTGGCATTGTATCAATTGCAATCATTATTCTTGCGGCATCTATATATTTTGAAGGAAAAAGAAACAGGGAAAACGATGGATAAACTTCTGTTTTAGTTTGAGGGGATGTTAGGCTAATTGTAGTTGTTTAATCAATAAAATAAGATGACGCTAAAATAATAATTATTACTTTAATTAGGGACTGTACTTCAATAAGGGAGCTGCTTTGGCAGCGCTTGAGTTTGTAGACAAAAGGGGTTTATCTAAATTTCAAAATAAAGTTGATTGGAGCGGGTGTGCGAGACTCCTGCGGGAAAAGCGCGTCGAGGAGGCTCCTGGACCGCCCGCGGAAAGCGAGTACCTGTAGTGGAAATCGACATTCGAGGTTTTATAAACCCAAATAAAAAACTGAGGAAAACTTAATTGTTTGTTTACATTTGGGCTGCTTATGCAGATACTCCTTAAATTATAAATTGAAAGGAAGCTCAAAGGTATCCGATCAACGGGAGTAAAAATAACTTGTACTCAACAGGGTTTGTATAGTCTTCTTCTGTCAATAATGGTTATGGAATCAGAATTTCTGCGTTTTGTCTATAACTTACCGTTTTGTCGTGAAAGGAACTTATGAAAATGCTCGAGAAGGGTAAAATCGGAAGCCGTCAACTGATGATATTAGTGATTCTATATACGCTTGGAGATTCTATTTTAGTCATTCCCTCCATTGTCGCTTCCGAAGCTGAACAAGATGCTTGGATTTCGGGCATGATAAGCGTGGCAATAGCACCGTTATTGATTGTTTTGATATATGAGGCCTTAAGGAAATGCTATCCTGATTTAACATTAGTGGAATACAGCCAAAAAATTCTGGGGAAGTGGCTGGGAATGGCTATTTCTCTTCTTTTTATAAGCTACTTTTTTATAACCACAGCAACTTATTTGAGTGAAATTGGGGATTTTATGATTAGTCATATTATGCCTGATACTCCAATTCAAGTGATCATGATTCTTTTTATGAGTGTCGTCCTCATGGCCGCGCGTCTTGGTTTGGAACCTTTGGCCCGAAGCGCGGAAATATTTTTCCCCTATGTTTTATTACTTATATCAACCTTGATAATTCTTCTGCTTCCCGAGATTAAATTTCAAAACCTGCAACCTGTATGGGAGGGGGGAGTGAAACAGGTTATACGGGGTTCTATACCATTTATTGTTTTTCCGTTTATTGAACCGGTTGCGATTCTAATGATCCTCCCGTTCGTAAGTCAAAAAGATAAAATAAGAAAAAGCCTTTTTGTCGGTCAATTGTTGGCTGGAAGTGTTTTGATCATTATAACCATGTTAGCCATTCTTGTACTTGGTTCCGAGTCAACGATAAGACAAAATTATCCAATCTATATGTTGGCAAAGAAAATAAATATCGCTGATTTCTTGACGCGGCTGGAAGCAATAATGGCCATAATATGGTTCATCACAATTTTTATTAGATTTAGTTTGTTTTTTTATGTGACCGTTTTAGGTACGGCCCAAACCTTAAAATTGCAAGATTATCGTCCTCTGGTTTTTCCGTTTGGTATCCTATTGATTGCCTTTACTCTGATGATGACACCGAATATTGTCCATTATAATAAATTCATTACAGAAATCTGGCCGTTTTATGCCATGACATTCGGGTTTCTGCTGCCATTGATATTACTAATAATCGCCAAAATTAAGAAAAATGATCAACGTAACTAAGGCAGGACTTATCTATTAAGAAACTAGTGTAAAAGAATTCTATTAGAAGCTCAGGTGTCATTTTTTACTTTGTCTCAGTTTATAGAACTCCCCGACGCGCTTTTCCCGCAGGAGTCTCGCACCTTACGTTCCAATCACTGGAACTTTTTTTCTTGAGGGGTTGTAAAATTTGAGCGTTGATTTCCACTCCAGGCACTCGCTTTCCGCGGG
>NZ_JVPL01000048.1:0-32125 GCF_001054655.1 Bacillus sp. 220_BSPC | reverse complement strand
AAATCTTGAAAGAATATCAAGTAAAGCAGGATGCCTTTAAAAAGGTTCGCAAAAATTACTTGCTCTATAAATAAGTGAAAAAAGAAAAGTCCGGGTTGGACTTTTCTTTTTTTATGGGCTTTCGAAGGAGGAGTAAATCGCTAAGACTTTATTCCTGAATATAGTCAAATTTATAAATGAAATGAAGTTCTAAAATGGAAGGAACCGTTGTCTAATAGAATATGGGGTTTCCCCTAAATCAGTATTGTCAGGAGGAAAGCGGAATGAAAAAATATCTTCAAAAAATTGGGCGTTCCTTGATGCTGCCAGTAGCCGTATTGCCGGCAGCCGCCATTTTAATGGGGATCGGTTACTGGATAGATCCAACAGGATGGGGAGCGGGAAGTCCGTTAGCAGCTTTCTTAATCAAAGCAGGTTCTTCGATCATTGACAATATGGCTATCTTGTTTGCCGTTGGAGTGGCGTTGGGGATGTCGAAAGGAAAAGATGGAGCTGCCGCTTTGAGCGGGCTCGTAGCCTATCTAGTCGTAACGACATTGCTTTCCACGGACTCGGTGGCGATGCTGCAAGGAATTGAGGCAAAAGATGTAAATCCAGCATTTGTGAAAATAGAGAATGCATTTGTCGGAATCCTTTCGGGCCTTATAGCGGCAGCTATGTATAATCGGTTCAGTAAGGTCGAGCTGCCTGATGCACTCGCCTTCTTTAGCGGTAAACGCCTAGTCCCGATCCTTACTGCGGTTATCATGTTACTGGTTTCCCTTATATTATTCTTCGTATGGCCACTCATCTACTCCTGGTTAGTTATATTCGGGGAAGGAATAAGTGAATTAGGTGCTGCTGGAGCAGGACTCTATGGATTCTTTAATCGGCTTTTGATACCAACAGGTTTACATCATGCGTTAAACTCCGTATTCTGGTTCGATGTAATAGGACTTAACGATATCGGTAAATTCTGGGCTGGAACAGGAATAAAAGGAACCACAGGCATGTATCAAGCCGGATTCTTTCCCGTGATGATGTTCGGTTTGCCGGCAGCAGCTCTTGCCATGTACCATACGGCAAAATCACGGAAGAAAAAACAAGTGGCCTCATTAATGCTCGCAGCCGGCTTCGCTTCATTTTTCACAGGCGTTACTGAACCTTTGGAATTTGCTTTCATGTTTGTTGCACCAGCCCTATTCGTTGTGCA
This sequence comes from Bacillus sp. 220_BSPC, assembly GCF_001054655.1. Lineage (NCBI taxonomy): Bacteria > Bacillati > Bacillota > Bacilli > Caryophanales > Bacillaceae > Bacillus > Bacillus sp. 220_BSPC. Next base: position 30,933 of record NZ_JVPL01000048.1, on the reverse strand, counting down.
TGCCTTATTAACAGGAATATCGTTGGCTATTGCTGCGACTTTCCAATGGACAGCAGGGTTCGGTTTTAGTGCAGGATTCATTGACTTTGTTTTAAGCTCAAGATTGCCAATGGCAAATGAACCTTATATGCTGCTTCTTCAAGGACTGGCTTTTGCAGTCATCTACTATTTCTTATTCCGATTCTTGATAACTAGGTTCAATTTAATGACTCCCGGCAGAGAAGATGATACAGAAGATGAGCTTGATGGCGGAGGAGCGATTGCGGAAGCAAACAGCGGTCAAGGCGGGAATAATGAGAGCAAATTCTTTGGAATGGCTTCCACTATTTATGAGGGATTAGGCGGAGACGCTAACGTAACATCTGTAGATAACTGTGTTACCCGTTTAAGGGTTGAAGTGGAAAATATGGGAGCTGTCGATCAGAATAAAATTAAATCAGCAGGGGTTGCCGGAATCAATATTGTGGGTCCCCAAAGCATTCAAGTCATCGTAGGGACACAGGTACAATTCATAGCAGATGAAATAGAAAAGATCAGGCGGCAATAGATCTAGTAAAACTGCATTTTGCCTTTTAATGAAAAAATCTACGATCAGAATAATAATATCTGATCGTAGAGATTATTATGGTAAAGTAATGATTTTTAAAGCGCGAAAGATTTACTTAATAAACTCTGCTCTTAAAATAGAATAAAACGAATCAATGTTCTATAATATATAAGGGTATAATGAAGGATTTGCCATGAAGCTTAGAGAAATAGTAAAGGAGCTCGTCCGTCAATCATTGATACATCGGTGATGAAGGCTGCATACATACATAACAACCTTTAAAACACGATTGAACAGGGTACTAAGATACTGAGCAAGCGATATCTTATGAATTTTTTCTGCCTTTTAATATAAGGGAGGTTCCGGTCATGTATAAACAAAAAACCAAAGAGACGGACAGTAGTGTCATTGAGTTCATCGAAAACGTCGATAATCCGAAAAAACGTGAAGATGCCTACGAATTGTTGAATGTTTTTACCGAAACGACAGGTTATGAGGCAAAGATGTGGGGACCGAGCATAATTGGGTTCGGAACCTATCATTATAAATATGAATCAGGTCACGAAGGCGATGCCCCCCTGGTAGGTTTTTCACCTCGAAAAGCAAAAATCAGTTTATACTTTGCTCCAGGGGATAAAAAAAGAGAAGAATTATTACAGGCATTTGGAAATCACACTTCCGGAAAAGCGTGTGTATACATCAATAAAGTGGCAGATATCAATATTAATGTATTGAAAGAATTGATTAATCAATCTGTCAAGTTTTTGAGAGATACATACCCGGACAATGAAATATAATAAAATGTTTGTTTAAGAGGAACAAGAAAGCGAGTGGGATTGAAAATGAAAAAAATTAAAGTGGGCATAGTTGGGTACGGATTGTCAGGAGCTACTTTCCACGCGCCATTACTAAGTGTTTTAGAGCAGTTTCAAATAGCGAAAGTTGTGAGCTCCAATAAGGAAAAAGTCCAAAAAGATTTGAAAGATGTGGAAGTGGTAGGCAGCTTAGAGGAAATTCTTGAAGACCCGTCCATTGATTTGGCTGTTATCACGACACCGAGTGGTTTGCATTATGAAATGGCCAAGCAAAGCTTGTTAGCCGGGAAGCATGTCATCCTCGAAAAGCCGATGGTTGTGGAGGCTTGGGAGGCGGAGGAGCTCATCAAGATTGCTGAGGAAAAGAATCTTCTTTTAAGTGTCTATCATAACCGGAGATGGGATAATGACTTTTTGACCGTGAAAAAACTTATGGATGATGGAGTGCTTGGGGAAATCAATACATACCAAGTCCATTATGATCGATACCGGCCTGTGGTCAGGGATAGATGGAGGGAAAAACCGGGCCCGGGATCAGGCATGCTTTATGATCTAGGATCGCATCTCATCGATCAAGCACTTCATTTGTTTGGATTGCCGCAATTCGTTTCGGCAGATGTATTTTCCCAAAAAGAAAATGCAGAAACGGATGATTATTTCCATGTGATATTAGGATATGAAAAGCTGAGGGTTATCTTGCATTCAGGCTCAATCGTTCCGTATAATGGACCGCGGTATCAGGTGCATGGAAGTAAAGGATCATTTATCAAATACGGTCTTGATTGCCAAGAGGCAGACTTAAGTGAGGGGAAAAAACCATTGGATGACTCTTGGGGTGCAGATGATCCCGAATTCTATGGTAAGCTGGTTACGGTTGAAGGAGAAAATGAGATACATGAAACCATTGAAACACTGCATGGTTCTTATTTAACGTATTACCAGGCAGTTGCCGATAGTATATTGAACGGGAAAAAAGCTCCAGTCACTGCCCAAGAGGGGTTAGCGGTCATTAAAATCATTGATGCGGCTTTTGAAAGCAGTAAAGGAAAGAAAGCCATTTATATTAAATGAAATTAATTTCCCTTTATAACAAGATGAAATGAGAAAACTGAATGATAAGCGACCTTATTCTAAAAATAAGGTCGCTTTTTATTTTGGTGAGATATAAGCTTCAACTTAAGGAAAGAATGGAGCAAATACTTGTAAATTAGAGAGAGTGTGCATGATTTTGAGCTGTTTATTCGTGAGAATGAAGCAAATATTCAAGAGTTGGGGACGTTACTCGTGAATTTGGAGTAAATACTCGTGAAATTGATGCATTTACTCGTGAGTTTGAGGCATTTACTCGTGAATTCAATATTACGCATGAGTTTTAAGCAATTTCCGCATGAAATGGAAGTGAATATTCGAGAGTTAGAAGCGTTACTCGCAATTTCTGTCATTTACTCGTGAAATTGAGGCATTTACTCGTGAATTTGGAGTAAATACTCGTGAATTCGATGCATTTACTCGTGAATTGAATATTACGCATGAGTTGTAAGCTGTTTACTCGTGAATTCAGAACAAATACTCGTGAGTTTGAGTGTTACACAAAAATATGAGCAGTTTCCGCAAGAAAATGGAGCTAGTTCTCAAGAGATTGAAGTGTTACTCGTTATTAAACTGTTTTGGAGGATTTCAATTAAAAGAAGAATGGATAAAAAAATCCTAATGAAAACCCCCGGATAGCGGATGCTACTCGGGGGTTTCGTTAATGAATAAATTTTGAAATGCCATTTAAGCTCTAAGATAAGGCCTTTGCATGAAGAGATCGCTTTTGCCAAGCCATAGTAATCATTAAAGTAATGAATAAGAGGATAAGGCCCAACATGAACGGATAGGTAATGTGGACATCATACATCATTCCGGCAAGTGTTGGTCCGAGCACATTTCCGATGCTCATATACGCATTATTCATACCCATTGCAAAGCCTTGCTCATTCCCTGCCATCTTGGAAATCAGTGTGTTAAGAACTGGACGTAAGATGGAAGTGGAAAGGAAGATGATAAGTGAAATTAAAAAGAAAATCAGGTAATTTGATGCAAAAAGTGATAGAAGGAAACCGATGGCTGCAACACTGATAAAGATATTCAGCACATTCACTTCCCCGAAACGCTGTACGATCCGGTCGACGACAAACAATTGAACTATTACACTTACGATACCGGTGGCTGTAACCATTACGGCGATGTCCTTTGGAGTTGAATTGAATTGATTATCAAGATAAAGACCAATTACAGATTCATACGCCATTAAGCCAAAGCTCATTACAAGAGTAATGATGAGTGGGATGAAATAGGGCTTTTTCACGGATAAAGCGATCTTCCGAAGCATCGTTTCAGTTTTTGCATCCATGGATTGAGTAACCTGTGCCGTTTCGCTTTCTTTTAAAACAAAAATCGAAAATACGACTGCTGATAGGGATACCAGCGCAGAAATCAAAAAAGGAAACTTCAAGCCAAAGTCAGCTAAAAAACCTCCAATTCCTGGACCGACTACAATTCCCAGGGACATGGCGGCAGATACTAAACTATTGCCTTTAGCGCGTTGATCAAATGTGGTGATATCAGCAACATAAGCAAAAATTGCGGGTATAAGCAAAGCTGCCCCGATTCCGCCAATGATACGTGAAGCATATAATAACCAAATGGAATTGACTGCATAAAAAATAAACATGGATAATGTCAAACCGACCAATCCATAAATAATCATTTTTCTGCGCCCGAATTGGTCAGTCCATTTTCCGGCAATTGGCGAAAAGATAAGTTGTGCACCTGCGAAAATGGCAATCATTAGGCCAGCGGCGGTTCCACCTTGATTAATGGAGGCAAGGTATGCTGGTAAAATGGGAATGATGATGCCGAAACTCCCTATTGCGATAAACATATTGATCATGAGGATAATGATCTTTTTACGTTGTTCTGCTGACATGGACAGCCTCTCTCTCTCTTTAAAAATCAATAACCAATTTAATTCGCATGGTTAATTTTTTGATACGTTAATTATGTTATAGTTTTAGATAGATAGTGTCAATAAGAAAGGATTGTCAAACATGCATTCAAGTGAATTGTATAATTTACATCTAGAGATCAGGGAATTAAGCAGCCTATCACAGGAATTGGTGGAACCGTTATTGGTTAAATATGATTTAACTACTGTGCAGTATCGCGCATTGCAATTAATAGTCTTGAATGAATCCATAGCTGTTAAAGATGTTTCGAATCATTTGAAAATTAAACCTGCAGCAGGAACTGCACTAATTGATCGGCTTGAACGGAAGAAGTTGATTGAGAGGGTACACAGTGAGGATGATCGGCGGGTCGTTTTTATCCAATCCACCGAAAGTGGAAGGAATACCTATCATTCCATCAATAAGTGTTTTACCAAAACCTTTCGTGACTTTTATAGCGTCCTGAATGAAGAGGAAACGGAACGACTCAAACAAATCGTTGGGAAACTTACCGAACATCTATCGGCATGCATAGATAATAAAATATAATCTTCCTGACGTGTACAGTTTCCATTATAATAGAAAGAAGAAGCACTATATATTATTAAAGCAGTGAATTTCACTGTTTTTTAGGAGGTTAAATTATCAGAATAATTAAAAAACATTTGGATTATTCATCCCCTTGAGTAAAGCGGATAGGTCATTCAAAAATCTTTATATGGAAATCCATTAAAGAAGATATGACGGCTGGAAAATGAATATGTATTAAAAGGATACGAAGTTTTTTTCTCAGGATCCATCATGACGAACCCAGCAGGGTGCTGTATACAGTGAATCTGGAAAGAAGGAGATGGTAAAAATGTTTTCCCCATTAACTCCAATTGATTGGAAGCGCAGGGCCGTAAAATATTATCCCCATAAAGTGGCAGTCATCGATGAAGAGAAAAAGTTTACATATAAGGAATTCGGGCAGCGAACAGATCAACTTTCCAAAGCTTTGTATTCTTCGGGAATTGAAAAAGGTGACCATATTGCAGTTATGTTGCCAAATACGCATTATATGTTGGAATGTTTTTATGGCATTTGTCAAATGGGAGCGGTAATGGTTCCTTTGAATTATAGGCTTGCTGCAGAGGATTTGGAATTTATCATCAAGCATAGCGATTCAAAAATGTTGATAGTCGATGAAGAATTCACCGCTCCGATCGAAAAGATCATTACTAAACTTTCCTTGGAAAAGATCATCATCGTGCCTGTTGAAGGATATGAAACCACTTTACCTGGAATAGATTATGAGAGTTTCATCTTGCATGCAAATGATGATGGACTGCCAGAGGTTAAAATCGATGAAAATCAACTTTTGACTATAAATTACACGAGTGGAACGACTTCAAAACCAAAAGGGGTCATGTTAACTCATCGTGGGAATTACATGAACTCCGCTAACTTCATTTATCACCTAGGAGTGAAGCATGACGATGTATACTTACATACCTTGCCAATGTTCCACGCTAATGGCTGGGGAGGGGTATGGTCGGTAACGGCTACTGGCGGGACTCATGTATGTTTAAGGAAAGTCGATCCCCCTCTTATCCTCAAATTATTCGCCCTTCATAATATTACATTGTTATGTGGAGCGCCTACTGTCGTCAATATGCTGGTAAATGATCCTAAAGCAAAAGAAACAAATATCAAAGTGCGTCCACGGATGGCAACAGCAGGTGCTCCTCCAGCAGCAGCGCTTATTCAAAAGGCACAAGAAATCCTTGGTTTGAATATGATCCACGTATATGGATTAACAGAAACTTCCCCATTCATCCTATATAACGAGTGGAAGGATGAGTTTGAAGCTAAATCGGCGGACGAACAAGCAATAATAAAGGCAAGACAAGGGATTGAATTGGTTTTCAATGGGGAAACGATGGTAGTCAATAAAGAAGGGAAAGAAGTCGCTTGGGATGGAAAGGAACTGGGGGAAATCATTACTCGCGGCAATGTTGTAATGGAAGGATATTATAAGGATCCGGAAAAGACGGCCGAAGCAATTAGGGATGGCTGGTTTCATACCGGGGATCTGGCAGTTACCTATCCTGATGGATATATTGAGATACAAGACAGGGCTAAGGATTTAATCATTTCCGGCGGGGAAAATATTTCTTCAACAGAGGTAGAAGGGGTATTGTATAAACATCCAGATGTTTTGGAGGCTGCGGTCATTGCCATCCCAGACGATAAATGGGGAGAAACGCCTAAGGCAATCATCGTGCTGCATCCCAATGCAAAAGTGACAGAAAATGAGATCATCACCTTTTGCCGCTCAAAAATGGCTCACTTTAAAGCACCGACAAAAGTTGAATTCGTAGAGTCTTTACCGAAAACGGCAACAGGTAAGCTACAAAAATACCGTTTGAGGGAAATCCATTGGAAAGGATCGAAAAAGGTAAATTAAAGGCTTTCATAGGAACGGGATATATATTAAGTGAAAGTCATAAAAAGGAAAATTAAATGGAGTATTACAATTAACAAGACCAAGAACGCTTTTAAATAAGCATTCTTGGTTTTTATATTATGGAAATCAACATTTCCTCTGTAATACTAGGAACAGGAAGGATTAATTGAGGGCTTCTAAATGAAAGATTTGACTTAGTGTAATATATATACGTTATTTTAGATAAACTTGGTTTTATACCACTAGCATAGACTGATACATGATAAGCGTGTTTTCCGGAATAATATGCTGCTATTAAACAATTAGGACTGCCAGTGCAGTAGCTACTCCTGCTGTGCGGTTGGGCCACCTGCAAACACAAGGGTACTTACGATGCTTAACCATGTTGTCCCTTTTGATGAGCCTTACCATCTTTCCTAATTGGGTATTTGTTAGTTTAGCTTGATGAGCAATAGGTTTGCTCATTTCAATGATGCTTGCTGTTGATTGTATTTGTATAACATCATCACTAATTAATTTGACTTCCACAATGGGGTTGACTGTTGATGAAGGTATTGTTTCATTTTTCTCTTCGGCCAATGTATTGGGGACATGTGAGAATACTAATAAACTTATTATTGGTATTGAAAATAAGGATTTTTTCTTCATTTTCATAACAATATCTAATATTTTTTGAAAAATTGGTATAATACCATACTATATAACTATATGTTGAGGTCAAAATAAATATGGAAACTAAGGAAAAAAGCTTTAAAACAGTAATAATTGTACTTATTTCTATATGAGGTCTATGTTGTACATAGAAAATAAATTTCGATCAGCTAGTACTACTGAGGACATCCTGATTATAAAACCTAGATATTAATTTTATTTATAGCAATAATTGGATTAACTATATGGTTGAATAAAAAGAAAAAAAGGATCTAATTCCTCAGTTTGGAGACAAAAGGGGTTCTATAGCGAGTGTCTTGGAGGAACCGTTCAAACCCTTTAAACCCATTAGTCTTTATTCTGACTTAGAGTTAGTTTTTTAAGAAAAAGCATTATTTCCGATAATTAGAGTAGAAACTTTCATCAATGGATTTTGTGAATTCGTAAAAAAAGGCGGGAAGAAAAACAGAATGTTTTTCTTCCCGCCTTTTTTTTATGGGTAGCATGAAAAATTTCAAAAAACCTAATGAGATTATATTATATGAAGAAACTAAGAAGCACAAAGAAAAAATAGCCTTGATCTTATAAAAATTCTGTAAATTTAAATCAAACATTATAACGTTATATTGATTAGTTCGACAAAATATGATAATCTATTTTTGTAAAGCGAAATTAATGAATTCTTATACAATTCAGTGTAACCGTATACAAAGTACTTTCAATCGATAGGATGTACCGAAAAGGATGAGGGAAATGACAGATACGTTAGTTCTGAAGAATGTAAAAATGGTAGAGGGAAAAGCAGCGGATATCATCCTGGAAAATGGGATGATTAAGGAAATTGCACGACCCGGAACTGCAACAGGAGATAAGATAATAGATTATGATCAAAAAGTTTTTGTTTCGAGCGGTTGGATTGATATGCATGTACATGCTTTCCCGGAATTCGATCCTTATGGTGATGAGGTTGATGAGATTGGATATAAAACTGGTGTAACAACGGTCATAGATGCGGGAAGCACGGGGGCAGATAGGATAACCGATCTGGTTGGAAGTTGTGAAAATTCCAAAACGAATGTTTTCGCCTTTCTGAATATTTCGCGGATTGGATTGAAAAGGGTTGATGAGTTATCGGATATTTCATGGCTGGACGAAGGGGAATTAATGAAGGCAATTTCCAAGTACGGGGATTTTGTCGTTGGACTTAAAGCGAGAATAAGTAAAAGTGTAGTTGGTCCAAATGGTGTCGAGCCATTAAAAATCGCAAGGAAGTTCTCGGCTGAAACGGGTTTACCATTAATGGTTCATATCGGTTCAGGGCCGCCTGATATTAAGGAAGTCCTTCAATTACTTGAGGAAAAGGACATTATTACTCATTTTCTAAATGGTAAAGCGAATAATTTATTTGATGAAAGAGAAGAGCCGCTGCCTGAGTTGATTAAGGCAATTGAACGTGGTGTACATTTGGATGTAGGTCATGGAACGGCAAGCTTTTCTTTTAAAACTGCAGAAATGGCTAAAAAGCGGGGAATCGGCTTCAATACGATCAGTACGGATATATATCGGAAAAACAGAGAGAATGGGCCAGTTTTTAATATGGCAAATATGCTTACAAAATTTTTGTACCTCGGTTATCCATTAAAAGAAGTAATAGATGCGGTTACGGTCAATGCAGCAGCTTGGTTGAATAAACCAGAGCTTGGAAGGATTTCAGCTGGGGATATTGCGAACCTGACTTTATTCTCGATCGAGAATGAGCCGACCCTTTTATTGGATTCCGAAGGCGAAAAAAGGATGGCAGAAAAAAGAGTTGTTGTAAAAGGAGTGGTTATAAATGGAGAATTCATTGAATGCTAAATACGGTTTGAAAAGAGTCATCAATGCAAGCGGAAGAATGAGCATATTGGGAGTCTCTGCCCCAACTGACACAGTGATGGACGCGATGAAAAAAGGTGGGCAAAATTATGTTGAAATTTCTGATTTAGTCGATAAGTCAGGCCAGCATATAGCGAATTTGCTTCATTCTGAAGCAGCGGTGGTCGTAAACTCAGCATCAAGCGGAATTGCGCTTTCAGTAGCGGCAATCGTTACTGAAGGAAACAGAAGGAAAAGCGAAAGGCTTCATCAAGATCGTATTCAAAAGAATGAAATCATCATGCTGAAAGGCCATAACGTTCAGTATGGTGCACCGGTTGAAACCATGATTTATCTTGGCGGCGGAAAATTGGTTGAAGTTGGATATGCAAATGAAGGGAAAGCAGAACATATTGCGGAGGCCATAAATGAAAATACTTCCGCTATTTTATATGTGAAATCGCATCATGCCGTCCAGAAAAATATGATATCGGTCGAAGAAGCATGGGAAGTGGCCAAAACGAATAATATCCCTCTGATTGTCGATGCAGCAGCGGAAGAAGATTTGGAAAAATATGTACAATTCTCCGACCTGGCGATTTATAGTGGTTCAAAAGCCATTGAAGGACCCACATCCGGTATCGTTGCTGGCAGAAAAAAATATATCGAATGGGTAAAGGTTCAATTGCACTGTATAGGAAGGAGCATGAAGGTTGGAAAGGAAACGACCTTTGGGCTGCTTCAGGCATTGGATGAGTATTTTGTCAAGACGGATAATAGCGAAAAAGAAAAAGCTAGTTTACAAGTTCTCACATCACTTGACTCGATTGATGGCGTAAAAGTAACGATAGTTCAGGATGAAGCCGGACGTGCCATATATAGAGCACGTATTTCCATAGATCCTTTGACGGAAACGACGGCGAAAGAAGTGAACGAGCAGCTCAAAAATGGGGATATCGCCATTTATACACGGGATTATGGGATACGGCAAGGCTTTTTCGATATAGATCCGCGTCCATTGCAAGGTGATGATATAAATGTTATTGAATCACGATTAAGAACCATATTAGGAGGAAAACAAGGATGACAAACATAAACAAACGGTTATTGAATGATCGTGTAGCCTTAAATGTACTTGCAAATAGTGTGGAAAATGCAGTGGAAGTCTTTGAAGCAGCTGAAGGACATGTATTGGTTGGTGTACTCTCAAAGGATTATCCAACTGTCGAAGCAGGTGTTACAGCAATGAAAGAATACGGGGAAGCCATTGATGAGGCCGTTTCAATTGGATTGGGCGCAGGCGATAATAGACAGGCTGCAGTTGTCGCAGAAATAGCAAAATACTATCCAGGGAGTCATATTAACCAGGTTTTTCCGGCTGTTGGTGCTACGAGGGCCAATTTAGGCGAGAAGGATAGCTGGATAAATTCACTTGTTTCTCCAACTGGGAAAGCCGGTTATGTGAATATCTCCACTGGTCCTGTAAGTGCAGGCGCAAGTGAAACTGCCATTGTGCCAATCAAGGCTGCCATTGCGCTCGTTCGCGATATGGGAGGAAATGCTTTGAAATATTTCCCTATGAAAGGGCTGAAGCATGAAGATGAATATCGTGCTGTAGCAAAAGCTTGTGGTGAAGAGGGATTTGCTTTGGAACCAACAGGTGGAATCGACTTAAATAATTTCGGGACGATATTAGAAATTGCATTAGAAGCAAAAGTGCCTAAAGTCATTCCCCACGTATATTCTTCCATCATTGATGAAGCGACTGGTAAAACGAATGGGGAGGATGTACGGAAATTATTGGCCATGACGAAAAAATTGGTTGAAAAATATGCCTAAAAGAATTGTGGCATTCGGGGAAGTAATGATGCGTTTGCAGGTACCAGGGCATGAATTGCTATCACAGGCTAACACGCTGCAATACTCCTTTTCAGGCACGGGAGTAAATGTGGCTTCTGCGATGACAAAACTTGGACATGATGGGTATCTTGTGACAATGTTACCGGATAACCCCCTTGGTGATTCAGCAATTTCAGCTTTGCAGGGCTTAGGAATCGGCAGGAACTACATCTCTAGAGGCGGCAAATACATGGGGATGTACTTTTTGGAAAATGGATTTGGACAGCGGGCGAGCCGTGTCACATATTCCAATCGACTGGAAAGCAGTTTTAATACTGCCACCTTATCCGATTATGATATGGATATGATTTCGGAAAAGACGGATATCATCCATTTTTGCGGAATCACGCTTGCAATGGCGGAAAATGTACGGGAAAGCATGAAGGTGCTGGCTAGAAAAGTCAAAGAAAAGGGCGGTACAGTCTGTTTCGACTGCAATTACCGACCTTCCTTATGGGAGGGAGGTTACGCTGACGCAAAGCCTCATTATGAAGAAATGCTTTCTTTGGCTGATATCGTCATGATGAATGAAAAAGACGCGCTTTATATTTTAGGAATGAAGTCAGAAGGCTCCACAAGGGAAGAACAGCTTGTTGAGTTGATCCCTGAAGTGGCCAAGCGATTCAAAATTCAATCGATAGCGGGGACACATCGTTCGATCAACAGTGATAATAGCCATACCTTGAGGGGGTATATATACAAAGAAGAAACATTTTACTTTTCCGATATCCTATCATTTTCCGTATATGATAGAATAGGTTCAGGCGATGCTTACACCAGCGGAATCTTACATGGCGAATTGCTAGGATATTCCCCTGAAAAGACAGTACGATTTGCTGCTGTATCAGGAATGCTGGCATGTACTGTCGTTGGAGATACTCCTTTGGCAACCGAAAAGGAGATACTCTCGGCAATGGAAGGTAAAATGGAAGATATTAAAAGATAAGGCAGGAGATTAGGAATGAATGTGAACAGGAAAAATGGACCGATGTATTTACAGATAAAAGAAATATTAAAGGATCGTATTTTACATGGGGTTTATGCCATCGACACAAACATTCCCTCCGAGCCTCTTTTAGAAGAAGAATTTAACGTAAGTAAGGTTACTGTCCGTAATGCAATCAAAGAACTCGTGCAAGAGGGGTATGTTGAAAAGAAAAGCGGCAAAGGCACTAGAGTCATAGCTAATGGTTCGATTGTCAAACTTTCCAAAGGGAAACGTTTCACAGAGCTGTTGGTGGAGGAAGGGCACTCCATTTTAAAAAAGGTGTTAAACATAAGTCAGATTGACCTTTCTTCAGACTCTAAGCTGCATTCTTTATTTGGTGCCCGTTGCATAAGTATCGAACGGATATATTTATTGGACAATGAACCTTATATTTACTTTACACATTATATTTCACTTGATTTAAACCAAGAAGAGATTAAAGAGGTCCAAATCAATTCTTTGTACCGCTTTTTGGAAGAGCAAAACGTCAAACTTGAAACATTCAGAGATGAGTTTGCCGTTGCTATCGCTCCGGATCACATTTGCGAAACACTGAAAATCGAAAACAATAGTCCAGTACTAAAGAGGATTCGGATTTCCAGTGATGGGGACGGAAATGTTACGGAATACAGTGAAGGATATTACAACACGGCTAAACAGAACTACATTGTGACATATAACGAGCCGGTACAATAATCCCATTTATTGTATTGGTTTGAATGTAAGCGATTTCTTGGGAATGGGGAGAATATATGGATCTATATTTATTAGGAATCACGCTGATAGCAATCGTAATTGTCATTTTGGGGGTATCATTGTGGAAATGGCATGCGTTCATCAGCCTGACTGTTGCCAGTTTATTTTTAGCGATTTTTTCCGGACTGCCAATGGACAAGATCGTTGGTGCTTATGAAACGGGTGTCGGAGCGGTCCTTGGGCACCTTATTGGAATATTGGCCTTAGGGACCATCCTAGGAAAGATGATGTCCGACTCTGGAGCCGGAATGCAGGTTGCTGACTTTTTCATTAATAAATTCGGTGTGAAAAACCTGCCATGGGCCATGCTTTTATCTGGTTTCATCATCGGCATTCCGGTATTTTTCGAGGTTGGTTTAGTAATATTGCTTCCTTTGGTCATTTCCATTCGTAAATCAACCAAAGTGAACATCTTGTTAATTGGCATTCCAGTACTTGCTGGTTTATCGATCGTACATGGGCTGGTGCCTCCGCATCCTGGAGCCATGACAGCTATTGGAATTTATAATGCTAACATGGGGCAGGTACTTCTGTACTCATTGATCATCGCATTCCCGACGGCTGTAATTGCGGGACCGCTATTCGCAAAATGGATTCATAAACGGGTTATTCCTGTTGGAGAACCGGAATTGATCCGTGTTGAAACAAAGTCAAGTGGATTACCCGGCACTGGAGTATCGTTCTTCATCATCCTTTTGCCAGTATTGTTGATGGTTCTAACTGTAGTGGCGCCTTATCTGCCGCTACCGGGTTCGATTGAAAAATTCTTATTGTTTATCGGAAGTCCAGTGATCGCCCTATTAATCTCCTGTTTTGCAGCTTACTATTTCTTGGGCTACAGACAGGGAATGGACAAATCACTAATTAAAAAGTTGACGGAAGAATGCTTATTGCCATTAGCATCCATTATTCTAATTATCGGTGCTGGCGGAGGGTTCAAGCAAATTTTAATTGATAGTGGCGTAGGGACTGCAATTGCTTCCATGTCTGAAGAAATTTCTTTATCACCGATCGTTCTTGCATTCCTTGTGGCCGGATTGATTCGGATTGCCACAGGTTCTGCAACCGTCGCTTTGACCACGGCAGCAGGGATCGTTTCACCGGTCGTTGCCAATATGACGGGTGTTAATCTAGAATTGCTCGTAATTGCCACGGGAGCAGGCTCACTCATGTTCTCCCATGTTAATGACGCCGGTTTCTGGTTAGTGAAAGAATACATGGGACTAACCGTTAAAGAAACTTTCAAAACTTGGACAATGATGGAAACATTACTTTCCTTCGTTGCATTCGGTTTGGTTTTAATTTTCGATATATTCATTTAATTAAAATGAATTTCTGCAATGTCTGATTAAGTAACATTTACCTCCGTGAACTGTCTTGGGGTGACAGATCACGGAGGCTTTTATATATTTATGAACATACTGGGGATGAGAAAATGACCGGCTGTATTTTTAAAGATAGGTCGTTGCGGAAAAACAGAAACAAAAGTCATCCACAATGGGGAGTAGTTAGTCTAGTGACAAGGGTGTAGCTTCATCCAGGAGATGTTTGTTTGGCTCCTCGAAGATATAAGTCCTGACAGAGACTTCTATATTGCAAGATTGACAGCTTCCCGTTTACATATTCATTCTGAATATAATCCAATAAATCATTGGCATGGTTAGGCTTTTGACGTTTTTCCTGAATATAATGGAGAATTAAAACTTCTATATTCACACACTCACCTTACTTGACAAGTATTTTTTTCCATAAATAATATAACATGGGCATTCAAAAAATTATCATTTTTTGAATATTTTAACTATCGACATATTTATACAAATAAAGGAGTGATTCGGAGTAACCGGTGGGAAATTTTATCGGGTAATGCAAAAAATGAGCGATATTATTTCGACTCACTTTTAAGTCGGCACAAGAAAAACCCCTGATAAATCAAGGGTTGGAGGTATAAAACTGATTTTACAAGGACTTCATGCCTGTATCTTTTGTACATGTATAGGTGATAAGCGCAGTTCTGCGGATTCTCTCTTAATGGAGAATAAATAAGCTGCCAAACCTAAGAGGGCTGTAAAAATCAGCATGGCGATCGATGAACTGAAGTCCCCGCCAGACAAGTCACGAAGCCATCCCATGATATAGCTCGAAAAGCCGCCCATGATATTCGTGAATCCAATTAGACCTGCGGCTCGTCCTGCCGTTTCAGGTGTTGAATATTTTACCATGAGCATATTGCTTAGGTGGAACACACCGCCTTGACATCCCATTGCCAGTCCCATACATAGTCCGGCCAAAATAGGATTGGGGATGAAGACAGCTACAGTCAAAAAGACAGCCGTCAATGAAAATAGAATCGTGGCCATCAAACTTGGACGTCTGGTTTTGTCAGCCAGAAAACCGCATGCCAAGACAAATCCTAAAGCGAATAGCCAGGAAAGTGAAGTAATGCTTGACATTCCTTCCTTTTCGAATCCTTTTGCTTCAATGAGATATGTAGGAAGCCAAATGCTGATTCCGAAAAATAAGAAGGAGCATACGAGCATGCCGAACCAAACGATCCAGAAACGATAATCTTGGGCGAAACTTTTCTTATTCTCGGAATGGGCGGTTTCTTTTATTTCATCATCCGTTTGGCGAATGAATGCCAATTCCTCCTTACTTATACGGGGGTGCTCTTCTGGTGTATTCCTCGTCATTAAGATGAACATCGGGATATTTATAAATAAGTTGAAAGCTGCAAGCATAAAGAAAGCTGCTTGCCAGTGAAGTAAAGATATCACAAGCACCAAAACAACGGCTCCCATTGCCGGTCCTAAATAGTTTCCGGTAAGCCAAGATGCCTGGGCCCTCCCCAGTTCGCGTTTATTAAACCAGTTAGAAATGAGCTTTCCGGAAACCGGAATCATCATCCCTTCACCAAAACCAAGAATGATCCTGCTAATTAAAAATATTTCATATGAATTTGCCAGTCCTGACATAATCATCGTGATTGTCCAAACGAATAAACCGGCGATGGCTGTTTTTCGGGCACCTAATTTATCAATGATGAAGCCCCAAAAAAGATTTGAAACTCCATAAGCAATGGTGAATACAAAAGATAGAAGACCGATCTTTGCATTTTTGTCAGCACCTGTCATACCGAGTGCATGCAAGAATTCTGGATCTGTTTGAATGATGGAAATGCCAACCTTATCAATTTGTCCAAAAAACCAAAAGAAAAAAATTGGTACGGCAATATACAACCATCTTTTTTGCCCATTTAACATAATACCATCTCCCTATTGCTTTTTAACATTCCTTAAAACGCTTACATTTGAGAATAAGTGTTTTTTCGGTTATCCCTTTAGAAAGGTACTAGTTTGTTTTGATTTTTCCCGCCTTTCTTTAAAATTTTGATAGAAAAAAAGAAACAGAAGTGTTTTGTAAGGAAAACAAAGTTTTACTTTCTTAACGATAAATTAAAATAATTTGATTGTCAATTTAATATTTTGACAATTTTCTATTTTTAGAATATAAGTACTTTCGGTTATAAAACGAACTTTGTTTCATCCTATTGAGTAGATGGAGCTCTATAAACCAGGACTTAAAATGGAAGTAATACTGATTCTTTGTGTCCAAAAAACAAATTATTTACAAATTATTAAAAATTCTGACTTGTTGATATTGAATTTAAAATCAGGAAAATCTATAATTCATTTATATTGTTTTGTATATGAAATACTTATTACGGAAAATTTCGTGATTTGGCAGAGAATATCGATGTATGAAAATTCTTTATTGTTTTTACTTGAATATTTGGTTATATTTGGTTATATAACAACGAGCTTTTCTATCGAAACGTCAATTAAGCTAGGCATTCCAAATAGTTTTATATATGTAACTATGCTTTAATTGACACATAAACACTATTCTATTTATACATGAAGAGTAAAGGATTGTGAGGTAGTAATGGTTGCCAATTTGCAGTACTGCCCGCTTCATTATCAGGAATAGGGATAATGAATAGCGCTCGAAGACACCAGCTCGATTAAAAGTTCCCGGCTTTTACTAGCCGTTTTCCGGAAGCGGTGAAAGCGTTGAGTATATCTGATGTTACTCGTTGGGTAGCTGTTGTAATGAAAGAAAGTAAACGGAAACGTCTGAATTGATTACAATCTGTTAAGGAAGCATCAGAAAACAGGCAACCATTGAAGTATGCATCAAAATATTCACCAAATGAACGATCAGAAAAAAATGTACATATACTGCAAGTTCTTCTTACTGATGGGTTATAGTCAGGAGAAAATAAGATTTATTCACAACGGGGGGAATACTCGAATGGCAAGCGAAGAAAAAGAGAAAGAGAAATATAGTGCTAATTCATTGGTTAGGGGCTTGGAAATCATTAAGCTCTTTAATGAGGTACAGCCGAGCTTGTCTCTTTCAGAAATAGCAAAACAACTGGGAGTAAGCAGAACCGTACCATATCGTTTATTATTCACATTACAAAATATTGGTTACTTGTCTCAGGATGAACATACCAAACGTTATAGTTTAACTCCTAAAGTTCTTGAATTGGGGTTCAGCTATTTGAATAGCTTGAAATTCCAAGAAATTGTCCAACCTTATATGGAGACCTTGCGTGATGAAATCGGAGCCTCCTGCCATCTTTCCATTTTGGATGGACAGGAAGTTGTTTATGTTGGAAGTGCCCCGATCAGAGGTGTATCCGCTGTCAATGTGAACATAGGCTTGCGGCTGCCGGCACATGCTTTGGCCAATGGAAAATTACTTTTGGCATATCAACCGAAAGAATTGCTCATGCAAATGTTCAAAATATCGAACCTTACTCCTTATACAGACAAAACACTCACCGCGCCTGGTGAATTTCAAAAACAGCTGGATTCGATTCGGCAAAATGGTTATTCGATGACAAGCGGGGAATTCCACCCTGGCATCCGTTCGGTTGCCGCCCCGATCTTTGATAGGACCGGGAAAGTATTGGCTGCCTTGAATGTTGTAGCAACAGAGTCTGCTTATCAGGAGGATTTCATCGATAAAATTGCCTTGCCGAAACTGTTGGAAGTTTCTCGTCAGTTATCCGTTTATATGGGATACAGCGGGGTTAAGCCTTATCAACACGAAGATGTCTGAACGATTTAAAATCGATTAATAAGTGAATAACCTCTTTCGAAAGTGTGGATCTCCCATTAGGGAAATCCACACTTTTTTGTGTTAAGAAAAGCAAATCGTTACAAGTTTATCTCATAGTGGTGAACGTTCAGATTATAGAAATAGTTTTAAATATTCTAAAAACTCATTGACAATGAAGCGGTTTCATTTTAGACTTAATTCATAGACAAAACAATGTTTTGCTTATGAAACATAATTCGGTTTAGAAACAACAAATAAGGGAGGAATTTTAAAATGACAAAAGAAACTTTTTCAGTGAAGGATTTTGAAAAAAAATATGTTGCCCGATTGAAAGACCGTACTCTTGATTGGAATGTCTTGAAGTTCCAAGAAGAAATTGATCCCGCTTATAGACGCGCACAGATGAGATATATTGGACGTGGTGCCACTGCCAATAACGATACGAATGTAATTGCAGGTGAACATTTCACTTTAAGTACGATGGTGCTTCCTCCGGGATGTATCGGTCCTTTGCACCTTCATGACGATGTTGAAGAAGTGTTTTTCATTCTTGAGGGTGAAGTCACGGCATTAATTCAAGAGGACAGCAACAGTGAAGTGCATGAAATCAAATTAAGTGCGAGAGACTGCATAAGCAGCCCGCCAGGGGTTTATCGGGGAATTAGGAATGACGGGGATGTAGAGGCGCGCATGCTAGTGATGCTTGGGGCAGTGAAGCCTAACTTACCGACATACCCTGAAGGCAGTGAACTGGAAGAACTGCGTAAACAACGCTCTAAAGAAAGAGAAGCCATCATTAAAGATTGATCATTTAGCCGAAAGGGCACCTGCATTATGAAAATTAATGAGGCGCCCTTTTCGATTAGATTGTTAAATATGGCCAATGCGAATATCAAAACGGCAATCTAAATTATGGGAGGTATAAAAAATGCTTGGTATTACTCATTTACGGCATATAAGCATGATAACTCCGAATTTCGACGATCAAGCAGAGTTTTATGAAAAGGTTTGGGGTCTGGATAGGGTGGATGTTCCGGAAGAGGAGAATACGGTTTATTTCCGGGGGGCTGGACCGGAACATCATATTCTTAGCCTTCACAGGGGAGAAAAACGAGGATTGCACCATATAGCTTTTGGCATGGTCGATAAAAATGCGGTGGACCGTGCAGCAGGGATATTACAATCGAAGGGCGTTCGAATTATTGAACCGCCTGGATATTTGGATGAAGCAGGTGCCGGTTATGGCCTGCGGTTTATTGATCCGGAAAACCGCGTGATCGAGCTCTCGGCTTGGGTGGAAGTGCAAACGTCGATTTGGAGCAAGAAAAATGTTGATCCAGTGAAATTGAATCATGTTGTAATGAACACGAAGAACTTAGATATGATCGTTGAGTTTTATACGGATGTACTTGGTTTTAAAGTCACTGATTGGAGTGAGCACCAAATGTCATTCCTCCGGTGCAACAGAAAGCATCACTCCATCGCCTTCAATCAAGATGAGCATGCGTCAGTCAATCATATCGCATACGAAGTCGATTCCGTGGATGAATTGATGCGAGGAATAAGCAATGTGCGAAAAGCGGGCTTGTCAGAACTTTGGGGACCTGGACGTCATGGGCCGGGAGACAATATTTTCTGTTATTTTCAAGACCCAGGCGGTTTTGTAATGGAGTATACATGTTATCTGGAAACGATCGAAGATGAATCTGAGTGGAGAGCACGTGTATGGAAACGGGTACCGCATTTAATGGATCAGTGGGGGATTGCAGGGCCGCCGAAACCTGAAGCGCGCAAAGCAATGGGAGGAGATCCCGATCCAGGCTGGGTTGATTCTCATATAGAAGGTTCTGTCATGGCGAAAAAATGAGGAGGAGTTTGATTTCCTCCCATGATTCTTGCGCTAGTTAGCTTCTTGTTGATTAAAGGACAGCATTTGAGGAAAATGGCTTTGAAAAGGAGTGAAGAGAGTGGACTTAGGATTGCAAGGAAAAGTGGCTGTCATTATGGGCGGCACGTCGGGAGTGGGATTAAAAACAGCAGAAATGTTTTTAGCTGAAGGAGCGAAAGTGGCAATTTGCGGCAGAAGTGCTGAGCGTATGGAAAGTGCACAAAGTCAATTGCTCTCATTTGGTGAAAAGGAAGATATTTTTGCATCAACATGTGATGTCACCTCAAAATCGGATGTGGATTCTTTCATTAATGGTACCGCTGAGAGGTTTGGCGGAATCGATATTTTGGTGAATGCAGCCGGTCAAAGCGTGATGGGTCACTTTTTTGACATAACGGATGAGCAGTGGGAAGAACAGATTCAGTTAAAGTTCTTTGCCATCATATATGCCGTTCGTGCTTCGCATCCTCATTTAGTGAAAAGGGGAGGAGGGCGGATCATTAATATTAATGCAACGCTTGCCAAAGAACCTGAACGTCACATGGTAGCGACTGCAGCAGCAAGGGCTGGCCTCCTTAATTTAAGCAAAACCTTGTCCCAGGAATTGGCCTTTGACAATATATTGGTGAATTCAGTGAGTCTTGGATTGATCCGGACCGATCAATGGGAGCGAAGAAGGTTGAAAAATGCGCCTGATATGGACTCTGAAGAGTATTACGGGGACCTAGCGAAAAAACGGAATATCCCTCTCGGCCGCGTAGGGGAAGCGGAAGAAGTGGCCAGTGTCATTGTTTTCCTTGCTTCAGACAAAGCAAGTTATGTAGCGGGTTCGACGATTGAGACGGCAGGAGCGATCGGAAAGGCAATATAAATATATTACTGAAAAAGGTAGGATAACGCGATGAAAATACAAGAAGAAATAGAGTTTACGACCGCCGATTCCATCGTAAAGGAGCTTGTTCAAGCAGGTGTGGAAGCTGCTTTCGGGATTGTCAGCATTCACAATATGCCCATCTATGATGCAATTCTTAGGGAAGGGAGCATCAAACTCATTTGTTCACGCGGTGAGAGCGGTGCCGTAAATATGGCTGATGGATATGCACGCGCCACCGGGAAATTGGGTGTAGTGATTACCAGTACTGGAACAGGGGCAGGAAATGCA
The DNA here is from genome assembly GCF_001054655.1 of Bacillus sp. 220_BSPC. Lineage (NCBI taxonomy): Bacteria > Bacillati > Bacillota > Bacilli > Caryophanales > Bacillaceae > Bacillus > Bacillus sp. 220_BSPC. The sequence goes on along the minus strand of NZ_JVPL01000048.1, from coordinate 9,804 downwards.
GCTGGTTCACTAGTGGAAGCTTGGGCAGCTGGTGTCCCCCTTCTTCATCTAACAGGTGAGGTGGCTTCTTCTTATCTTGGTACAGGCAAAGGATACATACATGAGTGTAAAGACCAGCTTTCAATGATGAGCGGAGCTTGTAAAAATGCAGTGAGGCTTAGAAACCCTGACCAAACCGCAGCAGTAGTAAGGAAGGCAATCCAAGAAGCTTTAACTGCACCAACGGGTCCGGTTACATTGGAAATTCCAATTGACTATCAATCGGTGATCATAGAGGATCTTTCACTCGAAGGGCTGCGAACTTCACCACCTGAAACAAATTCAATGCCAATTATTCCTGAACTAGCCGTTCAAAAAATGGTAAGCGCAAGCCGTCCTGTCATATGGGCCGGTGGTGGAGTCATCAGTGCCAATGCTTCGCAAGAGCTGCAAAAATTGGCGGAAATCCTTGGTGCAGCGGTAATAACCAGTCAGTCAGGAAAAGGTTCGATTCCAGAAAACCATGAACAATGCATCGGACATTTTGCGGCATATGAAACTACAAAAGAGTTTTTAAGAAATGCAGATTTATTGATTAGCGTAGGTGTAAGGTTTAGGGGGAATGAAACATCCAACTGGAAAGTGCCGGTGCCACAAGAACATATAGCGATCGATGCGGATTGGCAGGCCATTAACCGGAACTATAAAGCCACGTTAGGTTTGGTTGGCGATGCAAAAGATATGCTTGCTGCCATCATTCAAAAGCTTGAAGAACGTTCAGTTCATGCAGAGCCATCTTATTTACAAGAAGTTCTTTCACTTAGAAATGAAGTGCGCGCTCAACTCAGGGAAACGCTTGGACCGTATGAGCAATTTGTAGATGGCATGAGGGAGATATTACCAGAGGATACCATTCTAGTTCGTGATGTGACCGTACAGGCAAATGTTTGGGGCAGCCGTTTATTTGAAATCTCTGAACCGAGAACATCGATTCATGCATCAGGCGGCGGAATTGGTCAAGGTCTTCCAACAGCAATCGGTGCCCAAATGGGATGTCAAGATAAAACCGTCGTTCTTATGGCTGGAGATGGTGGGTTTATGGTGAACGTCGGGGAAATGGTTACGGCAGCCGAAGAAAACTTACCAGTTATCATCGTATTGTTCGATGACTCAGGCTATGGAGTCCTTCGCAATATTCAAACAGCCGCATATGGTCGGCAGGTAGCTGTGGACTTATTGAGCCCTGATTTTGTGAAACTGGCTGAGTCCATGCATTTTGATGCAGTGCGTATTGGTTCTGGAGATGAGTTCATATCCGAACTGAAAAAGGCTAAGGAAAGACGTAAACCTTCAATGATCGTCGTTGATATGGAAGCTGTGGGGCCAATGGCCAAACCATTTGGCGGACCACCGGGAGCTGCGGAAGCATTCAAGCCCAAAAAACTATAAGGAGGATTGAGAATGATTTCGACATACCCATTTGTTTCAGGAAAATATCTAGTTAATGGAGAATGGATAGAATTACCGGAAAAAGTCGATGTTGTAAATCCCGCAAATACATCGGAAGTAGTTGGCCAGGTGGCAAAATGCTCTGAAGAAATCGTGAATGGCGCTATTGAAGCGGCAGAAAATGCTTTTGAAACGTGGTCTCGCTCTGATATCGGGGAACGGGCAAACAGGATGAACACTGCGGCAGAAGAACTATCAAAAGTTATCGAGGAAAATGTTACCGTGTTTGTACGTGAGAATGGCAAAACACTTGTTGAAGCTAAAAAGGATTTACTGCGCTGTGTTGAAGTAATGAAGGGCTGTGCAGCAGAGTTACTTGATTGGTGGAAGCCTGAAGTGCTTCCAGGAAAACAAAAAGTCCAAATCCGAAGAAGGGCAAGAGGTGTCACGGCAATAATCACACCGTGGAATTCTCCGATGATATTAACATTTAAAAGGGTCATACCCGCTGTTTTGGCAGGCAATGCCGTTGTCGTAAAACCTGCAACGAATTGTCCCTTAACGATCATGACCTGTTTAAAAGTAGTTGCTGAACATTTTCCTCCAGGAGTCATCAATATAGTCTCAGGATCAGGAAAAGCAATCGGCGACACACTATGTTCCGATTCACGCGTACGGACATTGGCGTTTGTCGGAAGTACGGAAACCGGGAAAGATATCATGCAGAAATCAGCTGGAAATCTGCAAAAAGTATATATGGAACTTGGCGGCAATGATCCTGCCATCATTTTGGAAGATGCCAATTTGGATGAAGCGGCTATCAAACGTTTGAGGATGGGGATTTTACGAGCAGCGGGTCAGGTTTGTTCTGCTGTAAAAAGAGTGTACGTCCAAGAATCACGATATGATGAAGTTGTGGAGAAGCTGACCAAAGAGTTCAGCCGGATGGTGATCGGTGATGGAATTCAGCCTGATGTAACCATGGGTCCATTGAATAATAAAGCACAATATGACTTTGTGAATGGCTTGATCGAACGTACCGCTAAGTCAGGAGGAAATATAATCACAACCGGCATCCAGCTGAATCCGGAAACTTGGGATAAAGGTTATTATATGCTTCCTTCCATTATTACTGGCGTCGATCAGCAGAGCGAATTGGTTCGAGTGGAACAATTCGGACCGATCATTCCAATTTTACCTTTCAATGATATCGATGAAGCTGTAAAATTAGCGAATGATAGTGAGTTTGCGCTGCGTGCATCTGTTTGGACCGAGAATGAAGATATCGCTGTCGAAATGGCAGATCGCCTTGAAGCTGGTGCGGTATTCCATAATAATCATACCGTTTTCAGCGACTTGGCCCTGGACTTCCCTGGCTTAAAAGAAAGCGGTGTTTCGCGGGAAACAAGACATTGCGGGTTGGAATTCTTTGCGGACTCATACGGGTTTGCTGATTGAGGAAGGATGAAACTACATGAAGTTAGGTTTAATCGGGTGCGGTAATATCGGAAAATTTCTGCTTCAGGCCATTAATAACGACGGACTTCTTCCAGGTGGAAGAATCGTTGCGATTTATGCCCGCCGTGAAGAAGTTGCGGCACAATTAGCTGAAGAATTCAGGACACAGCCATATCGTGATGTCGACGAACTTCTTAAATCCGATGTTGATTTAGTCATAGAGGCTGCAACGATAGAAGCAGCTGAAGAGTATGCATTGAAAGTGCTTAAAAGCGGGAAGGATCTCTTGCTAAGCAGCATTGGCGTTATGGCGAATTCCGCCTTTGAAGAACAATCAAACCAGATTTGTAAATTGAATAACGTGAATATTCTCCTTCCGTCTGGTGCGATTGGAGGTCTAGATGTACTTAAATCGGCAAAAGCGGTGAATGGCCTTGAATCTGTTTGCATCACCACAAGAAAACCGCCAAACGCATTGCCGGCAGGGTCTTCAGTGACAGAAGAAACGGTATTATTTGAAGGAACTGCTGCAGAAGCGATCAAGCAGTTTCCGAGAAACATTAATGTTGCGATTGTGCTGTCTATGGCTGGTCTTGGATCAGAAAAGACGAAAGTGAAAATCATTGCCGATCCAAATGTGTTAAAAAACAATCACCTGATAGAAGCGTCAGGTTCGTTCGGGAAACTGAAACTGGAAGTGGAAAATGATCCGATGCCAAATAACCCGAAAACGAGTTATCTAGCGGCATTAAGCGTTTTGGCGACTCTACAAAACAAGGAAAAAAGCGTTCAGATCGGGTAATGCATAATGATGTAAAGCTTGGAAGGGAGAGAAAAAGTATGCTTAAAACTGAAAAATCCTTAGAAGAAATGTCGAAACAGCAAGTTGTTGACTATTTGAACGAAACGGTTAAACCAGAGGAAGGCGTTATACCTGCATACCTCCTTGGAGACCCAAAGGTTTATGATATAGAACATGAAAAAGTGTTTTTGAAAACATGGGTTTTTATCGGCCATGATTCTGAAGTACCGAACAAAGGAGACTTCATGACCCGTGAACTTGCTGGCTACTCGCTCATCATTACCCGTGATGCTGAAGGGGAAATCAGGGCGTTTTATAATATGTGCACCCATCGCGGAATGAAACTATGCCGTGCAGATAAAGGGAACAAGTCATTATTTACTTGCCCCTACCATGGTTTTAATTTTAAAAACACTGGTGAACTCGTAGGAGTGCCATTACAAAAGGATATATATGGGGGGAACCTTGACCGCTCGGAAATGGGCCTTCACAAAGTAAAGCTTGAATCCTATAAAGGTCTTTTATTTGGAACTTGGAATGAAGATGCAGAGCCGCTTGAAGAGTTTCTTGGAGACATTAAATGGTATTTGGATATCCTTGTAGGACGTGCAGAAATGGAAGTAATCGGAGTTCCGCAAAGATTCGTTGTTAATTCAAACTGGAAAGTTGGTTCCGATAACTTTGTTGGTGATTCCTATCACACGATGGTCACACACGGATCCATTGCCAAACTGGGCATGGTGCCCAATGCTACCTATTCAAAGCGCGGTTTTCAAATCCATACGGATAACGGGCATGGACTAAACTTAGGGACTCCTAATCCTGACTTCGCTTTCCCGGAAGAATTGAAAGATGAATTTAAAACTAATTTGTCTGAAGAACAATATGGAGTGTTATCAAACTTAAAGAATATGATTGGGAATGTCTTCCCTAACTTATCATTTTTAATATCCCATACAAAAATCAAAGACCAATTCATCTCCAACACTTCAATAAGGATGTGGCGGCCAATCGGTCACAATAAAATGGAAGTGATTGCTTGGATGCTCGTGGAAAAGAAAGCCTCCCAAGATTGGAAAGATAGATCAAGAGATTCATTTATCTTGACCTTTAGCCCATCCGGTATTTTCGAACAGGATGATACGGAAGTTTTTACTGATATCACTGAAGCAGCCCAAGGACCAATGCCTTTCCTAAAGAATCTAACCTACAATTATACAATGGGTCTTCATCGTGAACCAGTTGATTTTATAGGTCCTGGTGTTGCTTACGATGATAAATTCACTGAAGCGAGCCAAAGGAATTTTTACAAGTACTGGCTTGAATTGATGACGAAATGATAAACGGGAGGGGGAACGGAAATGAATGTGGAGAAAATGTTGCTCAAATGTCAATTTGAACAATGGCTGTATGATGAAGCTCAATTACTGGATGATATTGAATTTGATGATTGGTTCGATTTAATGCACTCGAGCTTACGCTATCAAATGCCTGTACGTGTTAATAAAGAAGGGGTGGAACGCCCGGATTATTCAACGGAAATGTTTACATTTAATGATGATATTGAGCTGCTGAAACTGCGAGTGGATCGTTTGAAAACGGATTATGCATGGGCGGAAATACCGCCATCAAGAACACGGCGTTTTGTCTCAAATGTACGCGTTAAAGACTATGTTGAAGGTGAAAAGGCAGTCGTCAAGAGCTACCTGCTCATCTATCGTAGCCGCAGCACGGATATTCAACATGATCTGATTTCGGGGGAACGAAATGATGAATTCATTTTCGAAGAAGGTAAATGGAAACTTTCCAAACGAATATTCATTGTTGATCAATCAACGATAAATACCAGAAATCTTGCTATCTTCGTATAATGTTGACTTGGTTAAAAAGAGGAGGCTGGTTACAATGGCAATGGCGTTAAAGGATAAAGTAGTGTTGATTACCGGTGGCAATTCAGGTATCGGGGAGGCTGTCACTAGACGTTTCATACAAGAAGGGGCAAAAGTCAGCATCATCGGCCGCTCGATAGAAACGCTAAAGAAAATGAAAGCGGAATTTGGTGAAGAGATTCTCATTAACCAAGGCGATGTAAGCAAATATGAAGACAATGAGAGGGCTGTCCAGGCCACTGTCGAGCAATTTGGAAAGCTGGATGTTTTCGTTGCCAATGCAGGAGTCTTTGATGGATTTGCTAAATTTGCCGACGTAACTCCCGATGCACTTTCCGATGCATATGATTTTCTGATCGATATTAACGTTAAAGGATCCTTCTTCGGTGCTAAAGCCGCTCTTGAAGAACTGCAAAAATCGAATGGCAATATTATTTTCACCGTGTCCGGTGCCAGTTTTTATCCGGATGGCGGCGGGGTGTGGTACACAGCAAGCAAGCATGCCCAAATAGGGCTGATGCGCCAACTTGCCTTTGAACTCGCTCCTAACATCAGGGTGAATGCTGTAGCGCCTGGTGGCACTCTGACCGCATTATCGGTCATTCCTCCCCTACGTCCATTCGTTAAAATCGTGGATAATGAAACGAAGGCAAATAGCATAAAAAAAAGAAACCCTCTTCAGCTTGCACAGCTGCCCGAAGATCATGTAGCTGCATATGTCCTATTGGCATCAGACGCAGCGCGTGCAATCACCGGCGAAGTCATCTCCAGTGATGGAGGATTGTCCGTTCGCGGACTGGGTTGAGTTCATAATAAAATAAACTATGGGAAGTAGGTTTATTAGTATGGCTGAATCACTATTGGGCAATAGGAATATTAATCAACTCGCATTTGTTGTAAAAGATATTGAAGCTGCTAATATAGCTTTCACAAGACTGCTGGGCATTAAGAAGGCAGAACCATTTCTAACTGGTGACAGTTCTGTTTCGAAAGTCACTTTTAGAGGTGTACCAACGGAATCGCAATCCAAACTGGCTTTCCTGAATACACCGACCGTCCAATTTGAACTAATAGAACCCGATAAAAATCCAGGAACGATGCGTGAGTTCCTGGATGAAGTAGGTGAAGGGATCCACCATATAGCTTTTGATGTGGACTCTATCCAAAAGAGGCTGCCAATCATGGAGAAAAATGGTTACCCAGCTTTGCAAACGGGTGAATTCACTTCAAGTGACGGCCGATATGTATATGTGGATACACTAGATGATCACAAAACGTTAGTTGAACTGCTTGAAAGTGCGGAGCCAAGAGTAACGGCATGGGAAAGACCGGAAGATGACAGCATTCAGCCGCTACTAGGGACTAACAAAGTGGAACAGCTTGCGTTTGTTGTCAAAGACCTTGATGCGGCTTCAGATGCATATTGTAAGTTGTTGGGTGTTGAAAAACCTCCCATCATCCATTCTGGTTCATCCGATATTACAAACGTGATTTACAAAGGGAAGCCCACTGAAGGCAAATCAAAATATATGTTCATCAATACTCCGTTCATTCAAATTGAATTGATCGAGCCTGGCGAATCACCCAGTACGTGAAAAGATCATCTTGAAACATATGGTGAGGGTGTTCACCACATCTCTTTTGTCGTCAAAGACATGGAGGCTAAAATGAAGATGCTGGAAGAAATGGGCTATCCGGTCATACAGACAGGAAACTTTTTTAACGGAAAAGGCCGGTATGCCTATATGGATACAAAAGCGACCTTTAAAGTGATTATTGAATTGCTGGAACGTTTTGATGAGTAAACAAGTAACAATGATCATCAAAAGGTGTTTGGATGAATTGTCTGGGCAATTGGAACTTACATAATTAGAAATAAGAACCCCAAGGGTCATTCAATCGAAAAACCTAGCCGTTTTCCCACCTAATCAGCTGATTAACTACCTAGAAGCGCAACCGTAAAAAGCATACAAGGCAATGGTCGGGAAGGGGACTTCAACCATGGCCTTGTACGGTTCGAATAAAAGTGAAAAATTTAACATCAATATGGATCGTATTGTCCTTTATTGATTTTTCTACATCTTTGTCACGAATTGCCTGGATTAACTGTAAGTGCTCGTTGTTTCGTTTCTCATATCAAGATTTATCAACCAATGTAACATCCTCGTTACGGGCCGATAAAAAGGAAATTCGAAAAGAAAGCCATGATGAATCTGTAGTCTTTTGGAGAAAGGTATTTCTCGAGTAGGAATATAATAAGCGGTGAAATTCAATGTTTGCACGAATTTCGCTATTCGGTCATTTTTATTTATTGCTTATTGCAGTTTATCCGTTGCCCATTCCAGTCTTTTTCTCCTCTTCCGTAATTCCTTCACAGTCTTTTTGTATAGAATGGTTTTCGAGCATTTTTCTGATTTCCAATTCCTCCTGCAAAAGTTCAATATCCACATTGGATATGACCATCCCTATGCACAGGTTTCACCTGAAGCAAATTTTCCTGTTCCAATTTCCCAAAGCTTCACAAACCGGTGTACGGCTACAATTGAATTGCTGGGCGATATCATCTTCCGTTAAACGGACTCCGGGTAAAAATATCCCTTCAATGATCGCATTTATAATAACAAAAAATATAGCTTCCCTTAAGGGCTTAGAATAATAATGTTCTATATTGTTCTGTACTATATTGATAGTGACTGGTTTCCATGGTGTTTCTTGAAAAATATAAAAGTATATTTATTTTATCTTAAAAAACGAGTGAAGTCATTTCAACGCTTCATACTTTTTATTATTTATAAAATTCAATGGGATGGATGAAACTATTTATTACTAAAGACGCTCAAAAGGCTATCTGTCCATATTGGCAGGGGATAAATCAGGGGAGCCCCCACCCATGCTGTAACTGGGAAACTGCCTGATACTTTTGCGGAAAAAAGGTGGTCATAGAATAAGGGGAAGCACTAATAGTAGGTTTTGATATCATTTTGCCCTGACGAATGATGGATATGAAAATTCTTTTTAACAGATAACCATGCTAGAAGGGTGATTCATGTTGCTCGATTACATAAAGATGCTATGATTGAAAACGAAGCTTATTTTAAACGAAAGAGAATATCAGATTGATATTTTCTTTCTTTAATATACATAGAGGAAGCAGGAGGAGTTATTAATGAACTTAGCACAATTTCCCAGGAAACGATATACACCGACATATACACCAGTTGAGAGACTAGATCATTTTTCTGAAGTTCTTGGGGGCCCATCCATTTACGTTAAACGAGACGATATGCTTGGTCTGACGGCAGGCGGAAATAAAACAAGGAAACTGGAATTCCTTGTTGCCGATGCATTGGACAAAGGCGCGGATACATTGATTACATGTGGAGGCATTCAATCCAATCATTGCCGCTTGACACTAGCTGCTGCGGTTAAAGAGAAAATGAAATGCATCCTAGTGTTGGAAGAGGGCCTTTCAAATTCTGAACCGGATTTTAATGGTAACTATTTTCTCTACCATTTATTAGGCGCTGAACAAATCAAAGTAGTGCCTAATGGAGCTGACTTAATGCAAGAAATGCAAAAAGTGGCTAAAGAGGTGACAGAGAAAGGACATCAACCTTACATCATCCCGGTTGGGGGATCCAATGTCATTGGTGCGACGGGATACGTTGCATGTGCTCAGGAGATCTTGGCCCAGTCCTTTGAGCAAGGAATTGATTTGAAATCAGTTATTTGTGTAAGCGGCAGTGGAGGAATGCATGCTGGTTTGGTGGCAGGATTTCATGGAAATCACAGTGGAGTATCGGTAATTGGAATAAACGTAAGCAGAGGGAAAGCTGTACAAGAAGAGAAAGTTTTTCAGCTTGTTAAGGAAACTTTAACACATATCGGCATTCCGAATTCAATTCCTCGTGAGGCTGTTACGTGTTTTGATGAGTATGTCGGCCCGGGTTATGCTTTGCCTACACCTGAAATGGTGGAAGCAGTCAAGCTAATGGCAAGAACGGAAGGGATACTGCTGGATCCGGTATATACGGGGAAAGCGGCAGCAGGACTCATCGATTTAATACAAAAAGGCACCTTTAAGCCGGAGGATAACATTCTATTTGTTCACTCTGGCGGTGCTTCATCGCTATACGCCAATACGTCTCTCTTTAATTGAGATTTTACGAACCAACTGGTTCGCCGGCACCAGTTGGTCTAAAGTAATCATTTCAAGTTGATCTCGTT
>NZ_JVPL01000047.1:0-5198 GCF_001054655.1 Bacillus sp. 220_BSPC | reverse complement strand
GTTCGCTCGGTTTACTCGTGAATTCACGCCTTTTACTCGTGAATTTGCTCGGTTTACTCGTGAGTTTGCACCTTTTACTCGTGAAATCAAAAAAGACAGCTCCCCATGATTCAGGGAGCTGTCTTTTTGGTTTTATCCTCTTAGCTCTGCGCCGGCATTTTCTTTAACGGCCTCAAGCACTTTATCATGTGCTTTTGTAATGTCCTCGTCCGTCAGTGTACGTTCCGGGTCGTAGTATTTCAGTGAGTAGGCAATGGATTTCTTGCCTTCCTCCATTCTTTCACCTTCGTATAAGTCGAAGATGCTTACTTCTTTCAGAAGTTTGCCGCCGGCTTCTTCAATAATATCCTGAATGTCCCCGGCTTTCGTAGCTTGATCCACAACGAGCGCGATATCGCGTGTGGTTGATGGATAGCGCGGAATCGTTTGGTACGCTATCGGCGCGACTTCTGCTTCGGCTAATGCTTTTAAGGAAAGTTCGAAAATGTATGTTTCTTTAATATCCAAGTCTTTTTGGACAGTTGGGTGCACTTGGCCGATAAAGCCAATTACTTCACCATTCAATAGTACTTCCGCTGTCCGTCCTGGATGCATGTCGTTGATTTCCGCTTGGCGGTAACTGATTTGATCAGCTAATCCAAGTGTGTCGAATAATGCTTCGATCACGCCTTTGGCTACAAAGAAATCCACTGGTTTCTTTTCACCCTGCCATAGATGTGACTCCCATAGGCCGGTGATTGCTCCAGCAACATGTTCTTTTTCTTCAGGCAGTTCTTGTTCGGCACGCTTAAAGAATACCAAACCGATTTCATACAGTGCCAGTGAATCAATTTGGCGGGCATTGTTATATTTCACGACTTCCAGCAATTGAGGCACGATGCTTAAACGCAGCTGGCTTCTTTCTTCACTTATTGGCATTGCCAATCGAATGGATTCTCTTGCTTCCAATGCGAATTGGGATGCTTTTTCCTGGCTTGTCAGTGAATAGGTCACTGCTTGATAAAGGCCTGCGCCTTCAAGTGTACGGCGTGCCTTCCGCCGTTTAATTTGATAGTCTGTCAATTGTCCTGGGTTAGCAGAACCGATCGGCAGTGTAACGGGGATGTTATCATATCCATATAAACGTGCAGCCTCTTCGACTAAATCGGCTTCAATCGTAATATCACCACGGCGCGTCGGGACAGTGATCGTGAATGTTTCATTGTCAAGTTCCACGCCGAATTGCAGACGTTTGAAGATTGACTCGACAACTGATACGGTCATGCTTGTTCCAAGGAGTGTGTTGATTTTTTCAAGCGTGATGCTAATGACCGCAGGTTCCATTGACAATTCGTCAACTTCTGCTGCTCCTTGTAAGACTGTTCCGCCTGCATATTGTGCAATCAATTGTGCAGCACGTTCCCCTGCTTCACGAACACGTTCCGGGTCGACGCCTTTTTCAAAGCGGGCACTGGCTTCACTGCGTAATCCATGGTCCTTTGAAGCTTTGCGGACCACTGTACCTGCAAAATATGCACTTTCAATAATGATGTTCGTCGTATCATTTTTGACTTCGGAATCCGCTCCGCCCATCACACCAGCAATCGCAACAGGCTCGCTGCCATTCGTGATCACTAAATGGTCAGGTGTCAAAGTGCGTTCCGCTTCATCCAATGTTACGATTTTTTCAGCATCCTTCGCTCTGCGGATGACGATTTCCTTTGAACCAAAGCGGTCATAATCAAAGGCATGGAGCGGTTGGCCGTATTCAAGTAAAATGTAGTTCGTGATATCCACCACATTATTATGAGGTCGGATACCTGCAGACATCAACCTAGTCTGCATCCAAAGCGGTGAGGGTCCGATCTTAACATCCTTGATGATTTTAGCCATGTATATCGGGTTATCTTCTTTCGCTTCCACTTTGACACTGATATAATCAGTTGCTTTTTCAGCTGCCTCTTCTTTCTCGACTACCGGCCATTTCACTTCCCGGCCTAGAATGGCTCCCACTTCGTATGCAACACCAAGCATACTCAAAGCGTCGGAGCGGTTTGGAGTCAGCCCAAGTTCCAGCACTTCATCACTTAAACCAAGTTCCTCCAATGCATCTTTCCCTACTTCCACATCATTAGGGAAGACGAAGATTCCTGTAGCATAATCCTTGGAAACAAGCTTCGATTCGAAGCCCAATTCTTGAAGCGAGCAAATCATTCCGTGCGATTCTTCTCCGCGAAGTTTCGCTTTCTTGATTTTGAAATTACCTGGAAGGACTGCGCCAACAGTAGCGACTGCGACTTTTTGGCCCTTATCGACATTCGGTGCCCCGCAGATGATCTGAACGGGATTTTCTACCCCGATATCAACTTGGCATTTATTCAATTTATCCGCATTTGGATGCTGTTCACGTTCTAAGACATGCCCGATGACGACCCCTTTTAGCCCTTCACTTTTCTTTTCCACCCCTTCAACCTCAATGCCGCTTTTCGTGATTTTGTCAGCTAGCTCCGTCGCATTGATGCCTGAAAGGTCAACATAATCTTGTAACCATTTATATGACACAAACATGGTAGGTCCTCCTTTTTAAAATAAAAATTTATGCTTCGTGATGGTTGAATTGTTTTAAGAATCGAACATCATTCGTATAGAAATGACGGATATCGTCCACACCGTACTTCAACATGGCAATCCGTTCCACGCCCATTCCAAATGCGAATCCAGAGTATTTCTTGGAATCGAAGCCAGCCATCTCAAGGACGTTCGGATGAACGATCCCAGCGCCAAGCACTTCGATCCAGCCTGTTTTTTTACATACGCTGCAGCCTTTGCCGCTGCAGATTTTACAAGAAATATCCACTTCGACGGAAGGCTCAGTAAATGGGAAGAAACTCGGACGAAGACGGATTTCACGGTCTTGACCGAATACTTTTTTCGCAAATACGTCTAGCGTTCCTTTCAGGTCGCTCATGCTGATGTTCTCATCGATGACCAAGCCTTCAATTTGCTGGAATTGATGGGAGTGTGTCGCATCATCGTTATCCCGGCGATATACTTTTCCTGGGCAAATGATTTTAACAGGGCCTTGACCTTTATGTTTTTCCATCGTTCTGGCTTGAACAGGTGAAGTGTGCGTGCGCATCAGGATTTCATCCGTGATGTAGAAGGAGTCCTGCATATCACGTGCCGGATGGCTTTTTGGCAAGTTAAGTGCCTCGAAGTTGTAGTAGTCGCTCTCGACTTCAGGACCTTCCGCAACCGTATAACCCATCCCGATGAATAAGTCTTCGATTTCCTCCACGATTCGTGTTAATGGGTGAAGATTCCCCTTGTTTACCGGACGTCCTGGAAGTGTGACGTCAATCGTTTCAGTTGCTAGCTTTGCATTGACTGCCGCGGTTTCAAGCGCTTTTTGTTTCTCCTCGACCTTTGTTGCGATCGCTTCACGTACTTCATTGGCTAGTGCCCCGATTTTCGGGCGTTCTTCGGCAGATAATTTACCCATGCCGCGCAATACCTCAGTGATTGGCCCTTTTTTCCCTAAATAAGCAACACGGACTTCATTCAGTTCTTTTAATTCGGAAGCGGCGGCAACTTTTTGCAACGCTTCTTCCTGCAGTTCTAGTAAACGTTCCTGCATCATGTCTTCCTCCTTTATTTTCCTTTTGTAAAAATGAACACAAAAAAACCCCGATCCCTAAAGGGACGAGGTTTATGTATCGCGGTACCACCCTTATTAGTGCACAAACAAAAAAACTTCTGCACTCACTTCATTAAAAATAACGGCTCTTCACCGGAACATTTTTCGGACATTCTGTCTTCCCAATGCCAACTCGAAAGGTGAATTCACTTAAGCAGTGCCATAAAAATGCTTTCAGTCAAGGCATTTTCTCCCTGGATATGGTTAACTTAAAGCTACTACTCTTTGTCATCGTTGTTTTCATTATAAAATTCTGTTTTATTATATTATAATTCTTCGGCCGTTTCAAATCGATTTTCGTAAATGGTACATTAAAATCCCGGCAGCGATCCCCACATTCAAAGATTCACTTTTTCCGTAGATGGGAATATAGAGGTTTTTAGTCGTTTTCTCCAGTAATTCCTTCGATACTCCTTGGCCTTCATTACCGACCAGCAGGGCAAATCGGTAAGACTTTTCCACTTCTTCAAATGGCGATGCCCCTTCTAATGCCGTGCCATAAACCGGTGTGCCGCTTTGCTTCAGCCCATCGATGATTTCGGATAGGTTTCCTTTAATGACAGGCATATGGAAGAGGCTCCCTTGCGTCGAACGGACCACTTTGGGATTATACAAGTCAGCACACCCTTCCCCAAGGATGACCGCATCGATTCCCGCTGCATCCGCTGTCCTGATCATCGTTCCAATATTCCCAGGATCTTGGACGGCATCGATCAACAATAATTTCTCCGGATTGATGGAAGCCATGCTCGTTGATTTCTGTTCACAAACCGCAGCAATTCCCTGCGGGGCTTCGGTATCGCAAATCGCCTTCATAATATCATTTTTCACATAAATGAGTTCTGTGCCTTCCACCTTAAAATGGGCAGGCATTTCAGTTTCTTCATTGATGATCACTTCCAAGACGATTTCTTCCTTTATAGCTTCTTCAACTAGGTGAAAACCCTCGACTAAATATTTACCTGTTTTATCTCGTTCTTTTTTCGTCAAAAGTTTTTTCCATTGCTTAACTTGCGGGTTTTTTACGGATTCGATATATTTCAAGGGTAAACGCTCCTTTAACTTCACACTGATTTTCCTATTATAACGCAATTCACATACATATTGCATGCGAGTTTGTGAAATGCTATTAATGTCAGTCATTATGTGTTAGAGGAGGAATAATTATGAATTTAAACTTACGTAATGCGATCATCCAAAATGTATCTGGAAATACGCAAGAGCAGCTGGAAGACACGATTGTCGATGCCATACAAAATGGCGAGGAAAAAATGCTTCCTGGATTGGGAGTATTATTCGAGGTCATCTGGCAAAATTCATCTGAGCAGGAAAAACAGGAAATGATCACTGCCCTCGAATCAGGATTAAAAAAATAACAGCCTTCAAAGGCTGTTATTTTTTTAATCTCGCCTCGCCAGCCTTCAGTTCTTCGATGGAGACTTCTTCATCAAGCAGCAAGATGAATTTCCTTGCTTTCACTTCTTCAAGCATCGCTTTTGTCTCAGCAAAAGAGTAGCCGTAT
>NZ_JVPL01000046.1:0-27857 GCF_001054655.1 Bacillus sp. 220_BSPC | reverse complement strand
AGGGGTTCAGAATTTTTTAATTCCGAACCCCTTTTGTCTACAAACTGAGGGTTGTCCATTACAAGGACAACCCTTTTTTATATTTGATCCGCTTTTTCTATGACAATCGTGAAGATGGTGCCTTGTTCATTGCTATCCTTAAGCACAAGATCTCCCTTTTGCGCTTTTGCGAGCATTTTACTGAATGGCAGTCCCAAACCTAAACCGCGTACCTTCAACTTTTTGTTTTCGCCTCGATAAAATGGTTCGAACACATATTGCTGTTCATGCTTGGGAATCCCCCGCCCGCTGTCCAGAACATCAATGCAGATTCGTTCTTCATCCTTTTCATAAAGATGAATCGCTATTTTGCCTTTGCCGTCAAGTGCATGTCTGGCATTATTCAAAAGGTTAATGACGATTTGCTGCATCCGCAAAGAATCAATTTGACCAAAGACCGGTTCATCAGGAACTTTTATCTCAAAAGCGAACGCTTGATCATCATCTTGGGTCACCTGCCAGCGATAGGCGATTTCCTTAATGAATATATTGATATTCTCTTTTTGCACCCGGATTTTAAAAGCGCCTGCCGAAATGGCATTATAATTGAGTAAATCCTCTATCATACCTTGTAAACGCTGAGTTTCCTTTAAGGAAATATCGAGGAATTCCTTACTTTGCTCTCCCTTGACGACATCATCTTTCACCGCTTGTATCAGTCCGCTAATGGAAGTGACTGGCGTTTTCAAATCATGGGTTACGCCCGCGAGCAATTCCGCCCGCAACTTCTCCATGACCTTCAATCGATTGGTCATTTCCTTAAATGATTCTATCAGTTCATAGATTTCTTCTTCCTTGATTTCCTCTTCCTCTTTGAAATGGATATCATAGTTGCCTTCACGAACCTGGACCGCGGCGTTAGCTACGTCTTGGATGGGGCGCGAAATCTGCCTGGAAAGAAAATAAATGACGCCCGTTCCGAGAATCAGAAGTCCTCCAATCATGATCGCCAACAAGCCATGATCTTGGTTGATTTCCTTCAATGCCCCTTCTTCCTGGGCAATGACCACCCAGCCTCTCGTCTCATCATTGAACGTAATGGGGGATTTGACGACATATACTTTGTTGTCGGAAATCTTGACCTTCTGCACCAACTCCGTATTTTTCATGATGACGTCCGGGAGTTTATTTTCATCCGGATCGATATACAACTGTGGCATCGTATATATGATGGTGGCATCTGGATCGACGATATAGATGATTGGCTGTTGATTCAGATGGAGGATTTTTTCCCGTTCCTCAACAATTTCCGAAAGGATAGGGCCAACGACAATCTGGCCATTTTCCTTAATCGCCCGATCGGATGTTTCATCCGCTAAGTACTTTAGAAGGCTGAGCCTATATTCCAAAGCCGTTTTTTCCATCCACCATAAGGAAAAAACAGATAATAATATCAAACCGGAAATCAAGGTCAATACGTATCTCTTTGTCCAATAGCGTTGTAAAGTGGTTCTTTTTTTAGTTTTCATAGACACTCAATTGATACCCCAATCCACGCAAGGTTTTTATTTCTCCCTCAGTTACCGGCCATCCATCTATCGCCTTCCTGATTCGTTTGATCGCCAGGTCCACTGCACGGTCACTGCCGTCATAATCCATGCCCCACACCTGGTCGAGCAGCTGCTCCCTCGTGAAAATTTGATTAGGGTGCTTAGCGAAAAAAACGAGCAGAGACAAATCACGCGGCGTCAAGTTTATCTCTTCCCCATTCAAATGCACCATATATGACAAATCATCGATGGTTAAACTCCCAAATTCGTGCACATGACCATCTTCCGTAGCAACCGATGATGACCTTCTTAAAACGGCATGCACCCGGGCCACGACTTCTTCAGCAACGAAGGGTTTGGAGATGTAATCATCCGCACCTGACTTAAATCCCGATAATCTGTAATCGACATCTGTCAGTGCAGTCAACATGATAACCGGACAGGTATCGTCCTCACGAATTTCCTTCAATATATCCCAGCCTTCCTTACCCGGCAGCATGACATCTAGCAGGACAAGGTCTGGCTTCGTTTCTTCAAACATTGGAATGGCCTTTAGCCCATCGTAAACTTGGACTACATCAAATCCTTCCCGCTCCAAATATGCTTTCAATACCATTGATATGGCAATTTCATCTTCTACTACAAGAATTTTCTTCATATATGGATTCCTCCTTCCTGAATTATAGTGGAATTATTTTGTATATGCTAACTATTAAAAAACACCAAGCCTTTTCCCTCAATTTTACCCTTTTTATGTGTCAGGATTATGTTCGCAGTAAAATTAACCGGTGTTTTCACTTCGTAACTTTGTGTAAGTGATCTCGATTCATTTTAACAGGAATGCCGCTACATGATCGTAAAAATCATACAGAAAAACTATAAGCTCCTCACTACACTCTAAAGAGGCTGGCTCTAAACTGAGCCAGCCCTTTTCAATTACATGTCTCGTGTGGATTGGGACAGCCCGCTTCCTGCCTTTCCACTTGGATCGTGCTATGTTCAATTCCAAACTGATCATGAAGTAGTTTTTGCGCTTCTGCTAAAACTGAATCGTGATTACCGTTCTCATCTATGACAACATGGCAGCTCATTGTAAAAAAACCAGAGGTGATCGTCCAGATATGGAGATCATGGACATCGGATACACCTTCCAATTCCACCAAGGATGCTTTCACTTCATCCATATCGACTTGGCCTGGTGTGCCCTCCATCAAGATATGGAATGAATCCCTCACTACCCTAAAACCGCTGATAATAATTAAAATCGCGACGATGACGCTCGCAATCGGATCTGCAATTCCCCAATCGAAAAAATAAATCAAGAGTGCGGCCGCAATGGCACCCACAGATCCAAGCATATCACCAATGACATGTAAAAAAGCACTTCGCACATTCAGATTGTCTTCTTTATCTCCGCTCATTAAAATCCAGGCGGCAATGACATTAACAAGTAAGCCGATGATTGAAATCATTAGCATTCCCATGCTTTGAACCTCAGGAGGATCCAGGAACCTCTTAATTGCCTCTACGAAAATGAATACGGATATGACGATCAATGTCAATCCATTCAAACAAGCAGCAATGATCTCAAACCGTTTATACCCAAACGATTTGGACGATGTCGCTTTCCTTTCCCCCAACCTTATCGCTGTATAACTAAGCCCTAATGCTGCCGCATCGCTAAGCATGTGACCTGCATCCGACAGTAAAGCCAGACTATTTGTCAAGAATCCCCCAATGACCTCGACTATCATAAATGTGGAGATTAATAAGAAAGATGCCAACAATGCTTTTTTATTGTTAGAATGGTGGTGTCCGTGCCCATGATCATGGGAGTGACCATGATGATGTCCCATGCCATCCCTCCTCTCGATTTGAAACTTATATATAGTATGGGATAAATCCAGAATGGTTTCAAATGATTCACTTCCGGTATTCACTGGCTGTAAAAAGAGCGATCAAACGGGCAGGAAGTGAGTTTTTATGAAAAATAAAAATCGGCCTTCAACCAATTCAAAGTAAAAATAAACGCTACAGACATTCCCTGCAGCGTTTTCCCCGTTTATTTTTCCTCTTGCATCGTATCATCGACAATGGCAAACAGATCCTTATTAAACAATTCATCATTACAGACAAGACTATGCCGTTCCATCTCTTCCTGCTCTTGAATTACCTGTTCATTTTCCTTCATGACCTACCTCCAGCTTAATGATGTTTGCCTATTAGCGTATCCGCAGGCATGTACCTTTATGCTCTTCCCCATACTTCACCTTTTATAAACGTCTTAGGCCTGCTGCCCGCCATGGAAGGCACGTATAATGAATTCATGCTCTGGAACTTGTAAGCTTTGGTACGATGACAGGAACGATGTATTATCATAGGCCACTTTTTCAAGCTTTACCTGAATACCCGCATTTTCAATTGAAACAATGGCATAAGGAGCAACTGGTTCACCATTACAGCCAAGAGAACCAGGGTTCAGGAATATCGTTCGGTCATTTTTATAAAGGTGGATAGGATGATGGTGTCCGAATGCTATTAAATCGTGATGCTGATCTTTGAAAAGCATTTCCAAGTTATTTAAACTCGGTTCAACGATTTTACTATATGGATTTTGGCTTATGTGCTCATCCAATTTCTTCGATTCCATGTGATAATGGGTGAAGTAAACGGAGTGATCATTAATGATATGATGTATGGTTCGAGGCAATTTTTCCAATTCATTTATGAATTTCCGCTGCATCCTTTCAGCTATCCATTCATGATGCTCCTTAACATGAATATGTCCGTCCGGATGCGGCTCCCCGTTAATGATGGCCAGGACAGCTTCATCATGATTTCCAGTTATCATCGACAAATCATTTCTTGAAAATAAAAGTTCAAGGACTTCATTTGTATCAGGACCAATCCCAACCATATCTCCCAAACAATAGAGACGATCTATTTCTTCCCTTTTGTCAATATCCCTAAGGACGGCTTTTAACCCTGAAGCATTACCATGCACATCCGTTATAATGGCAACTTTCATGACTTAGTTCAGCTCCCTTCCTCCACAATCCACATGGTATATTATAACATTTAAACCGAAATCAAAAAAATATTCGGGCTTAATCCCTTGATTTGCTCACGCCCATTTTTTATGAATAAGCAAACACTTCGGCCTAGAATACATAGTATGAAGTATTCCCGGTAAAGATGTTTTGCTAGGTATGTAATTCATAATATATATGAGGAGGAAATCAAATGGGTGGAAATGGTAACGAATGTTGTGGCGGCGGTTTCGATAACGGATTCGCATTGCTGATCGTATTATTCATCTTGCTGATCATCATTGGATGCAGTTGGGGATTCGGCGGCGGCTTCGGCGGCGGCTGCTAATAATGACATAAATCAAAAAGGCGCCTGATCATGGCGCCTTTTTTGTTATGGATTGACTTTTTAGTTTTTGTTTTTACTATTCCAAAGAGGCTTTCCCTCTTCAAACTTTTATTACATAATATGAGGAATGGTATATAAATTTTTAGATGTTAACCTAGGGAAAACCTTCTTCTAGACATGGACGGATGGCAAATTAGGTACCTTCCGCACTCAAATCATAAAAGGGGCAGAGAGCCTGCTCAATCCATCCTCCATATGTTTTTTCGCATCTTTCATCATGCCATCAAGTACTTCCTTTACCGTGGGTATATCGTCAATCAATCCGGCAACCTGGCCGCTGTTCATAAAACCATTGGTAACATCCCCGTTCATCGCTCCATTAATATGATGGACTTCAGAGGTCATTTCACGATAATTCACGGGAGACAGTCCCTGCTTCTCCATATCCAGCACTTTCTCGGTATAAGGGTCCTTCAATACCCTCCTGACCTGTCCAAATGATCTGCCCAAAATTACCGTATCATTGCCCATCGCTTCGATTAGTTTCTGCTTATATGATGGGTGGAACGGTGCTTCTTGTGTAGCAATCAGCCTGGTTCCCAATTGGACGCCTGAAGCCCCCAGCATCAATGCAGCTGCCAACCCCTGCCCATTGCCTATTCCGCCAGCGGCCAAAACGGGAAGCGTCACATGCTTGCTGATTTGCGGAATGAGTGTAAACGTCGTCATTTCCAGGTTCGAGTTGATGCCGGCAGCTTCAAACCCTTCTGCCACCAGCACATCTGCCCCTGCATCTTGCGCTTTTTGTGCGTGCTTGACCGACGCAACGATGGCAATCACTTTTATATTCTTTTTTTGCAATAGTGGAATGAAAGGGGCAGGATTCCCTGCAGATAAGGAAACTACAGGTATATCATGCTTCAGGACAAGATTCACTAACTCATCTGTATATGGACTAACGTTTATTGGAATGTTCAACGCAAAATTGTTATTGGTTTTATCTTTGGTTTCGAGAATGATGGCTTCTACCTGTTCAGGAGTCATGGTACCGCACCCTATGGTTCCCAGACCCCCTGCATTGGATACTGCAGCCGCTAGACTTGCATTGCTTATATTCCCCATGCCGCCTTGAATAATTGGATATTTTATCGCAAAAAGTTCACAAATATATTTCACTTTCATCCCTCCCAGTCAATTTAATGTTATACTATATTCATTAGAAAAACAATTCTGACTTTTTAAAAAAAGGAGCGAGACTATGATTATTCCGTACAATAATAAAAAACCATCCATTGATGATACCGTTTTCGTGGCACCGGGTGCTCATTTAATCGGTGATATTTCGATTGGGAAAGAATCGACCATTTGGTTCAATGCGGTACTGCGCGGTGATGAAGATTCAATTACAATAGGAGAAAAATGCAGTATTCAAGATAACTCCACCATTCATTTATTTGAAGGATGCCCGGTTGTCATTGAAGATGAAGTGACGGTCGGTCACAATGTCATCCTGCATGGTTGTAAAATAGGCAAACGATCCATTATTGGTATGGGTTCCACGATATTGGATAATGTAGAGATCGGCGAAGAATGCATCGTCGGAGCGAACACATTGATTTCCTCTGGCAAAATCATACCTCCACGTTCATTGGTCATTGGTTCCCCGGGGAAAGTGGTTCGCCGATTGAATGATAAAGATCTTGAATTGATCCAACTTTCCATCGATACATATGTTCAAAAAGGGAAAGACTTCAAGGTGATACTTGATTAATTATTGCAAGGAATTTGAAAAGAGCTTCGGCAAGTCGTCGTTAACGGCTGGCCGAAGCTCTTTTTCACTTAATGATAAGTGGATGGTCCTTGGCATCATAGGTTTCATCTTTCCGGCATAAATCATTGTTTTCCTGAAATACGCTTTCAAAGAAACGGCTTGCTGGTTCAGCCAAGACTTGATAATATTGGCTAAATAAAAGAGCAGCATGATTCCCATTCCACTTAGAAGGCAGAAGTTCCTTTGGCAGGCCCGGATCGATGAATAAAAATTTACGGTATTCATGCACCAAGTTCGTTCGTTCCACAAAACAATCTGCATCGGACATTTCGCCCCTGCTAATGATGCTTTGATGAACGATGAATTGTTTACTGTATTTCTCGATGAATTCTTCATATTTATTTTCAATCTCTTCTAATTGCCAGCTCTTCTCTACAAGCGATTGGTTTTCTTTTGGACCTTTGTACTCCGAGATGAAAAAATCAACATATTCATCTATGTCATATTTCTCGATCAAGCGATTGATTTGCTTCTCCAAATCATTGGGGGAAATCCAGCAACCGCTTGAAAAACTGCCAAACCCGCTCCATAATAATTCTTTGCGGAGATCATCCCGTAATTGCCGCTTATCTTCAGGGATCGTGTACATTAAGATGCGCCATTTACCGTCCCATTCATTCGGTTTCATCTTATATATGCGATTGGCCGCTTCATCCATTCTCTGCACACCGCGATCAGTCAAAAAATAATAGCTTTTATTTCCCTGCTTCTCTGACTGAATCCACCCTTGCTTGACCATTCGTGAAACGGCTACACGAACGCCCTGCTCATTATGGCCGAATTCCTTTAACAAACGAATTAAACTGCCTATCCAGATTTTACTTCCATAGTTACGGATATAATCGCCGTATATCGTAAAAATCATGGATTGTGTATTAGTACCTATCTTTCTCACCTCGTCCTAACATTGTTACTATTTTCACACGGAAGACATAATAATTATTATATCTTTTTAAAATGAAAGCGCAATATTATTCACCAGTAAATCGCGCTTTTCTCCGTTCACTAAATGCCAGGAGCGCTTCCGATCTATCTTGAGTCGGAATGGTCAATTCATAGGCTTTTCCTTCTATGGCCATTCCCGTTTGCAAGTCCGTATTCATTCCTTGGTCAATCGCATATTTGGCTTGTTTGACTGCAATCGGTCCATTCTTCATGATATTGTCTGCCAATTCCTCACAGGCTGACATAAGACGATCCCTAGGCACGACCTTCAAAAGGATCCCTAATTGACATGCTTCTTCCGCAGTCAATTTTTTAGCGGTCAAGATCAATTCCTTCGCCTTCATTTCCCCAATCAATCTCGGCAGCCGCTGTGTCCCGCCTGCTCCCGGAATAATGGCCCAGCTAGTTTCAGTGAGCCCCAAAGAAACACCTTCCGCAGCAATTGCAAAGTCACATGAAAGCAGCCATTCAAATCCTCCCCCCAATGCATATCCATTGACGGCAGCCATTGTCGGCTGCGGAAGCCCTGCGATACTATTAAAAACATCGCGTATCGCTTTAACGTTCCTTCTTACTTCTGCATCATTCAAAGACTTCCTTTCTTTCAAATCCGCTCCCGCGCTGAATGCCTTTTCCCCTGCACCGGTGAAAATGACGACACGGATATCGCCGTCATAATAAACGGCATCGATGACTTCCTGCAGTTCACAAAGTGTCTCATAGTCGAAGCAGTTCAATACGTCGGGCCGATTCACTGTTATATAGCCGATTTGATTTATCACTTTATAAATAACCTTGGACATGAGTCTCCTCCCCTTTTGAAAAAATGACCCTTATGCAGATAAAATTAATAAGGGCCCTACGCTTAATCATTCTTTATCAATATTTTCTATAATGGCGGATATGCCTTGGCCTACGCCCACACACATCGTTGCAAGGCCATAGCGTACTTTCCGCTTTTTCATTTCGTGGACGAGTGTTGTTAAAATACGCGCCCCGCTTGCACCGAGCGGATGGCCAAACGCTATTGCACCTCCGTTGACATTCACTTTCTCCTGATCCAATTTCAATTGGCGGATGCACTCCAAGGATTGGGAAGCAAATGCTTCATTCAATTCGACCAGCCCGATGTCTTCAATCTTCAAACTTGCCCTCTCCAATGCTTTTTTAGTGGCATGAATCGGGCCAAGGCCCATAATGGACGGTTCCAAGCCCGCTACCGCCCCTACAACATATTTGGCCAGAGGCTTCAATCCAAGCTCCCGTGCTTTTTCTGCACTCATCAAAAGCAGTGCCGAGGCTCCATCATTTACACCTGAAGCATTACCGGCGGTTACAGTGCCGCCTTTAAAGATCGGTTTGAGTTTTTCCAGCTTTTCGATGGTCGTGTCAGGACGAGGGTGTTCATCTTTATCGAAAATGACCTCATTCCCTTTTCGATCCGTATATCGAACAGGTACGATTTCATTAATGAAACGCTCATTTTCCACTGCGTTTTTCGCCCTTTGCTGGCTTTGATAAGCGAATTGATCTTGGTCCTCCCTTGAAACAGAAAAACGCAGGGCGACGTTTTCAGCCGTTTGAGGCATGGAATCCGCACCATACATTTCTTTAAGTTTCTCATTCGTGAAACGCCATCCGATCGTTGTATCCTGAAGCTCCATTGAACCCCGCGGAAATTCACTCTCAGGTTTGGCCATGACGTACGGCGCCCTTGTCATGCTTTCAGTACCCCCTGCGATATAAATATCGCCTTCACCGACTGCAATGGAGCGTGCTGCATACATGACGGCATCCAATCCGGATCCACATAAACGATTTATTGTCGTTCCAGCTACATTTACCGGAAGACCAGCTAAAAGGGCGGACATCCGGGCCACGTCGCGATTATCCTCTCCCGCTTGATTTGCATTCCCGAAGATGACATCTTCAATTTGATCAGGCGGCAGCTCTGGATTGCGATCCATCAGCGCCTTGATTACAATTGCGCCGAGATCATCCGGGCGAACGCTTTTCAATGCGCCTTTATATCTTCCGATTGGTGTTCTCACAGCATCAATGATCACTACATCCTTCATTTCCTCACCAGCTCGCCATCTTTTGTATAATCGTACACACCTTTACCAGACTTACGGCCGAGCCTGCCAGCTTTAACATACTGTTCAAGGAGGGGAGCCGGGCGGTATTTCTCACCCAGTTTACTATGTAAATATTTTAAATTATTCAAACGGGCATCCAATCCCACCAAATCACCTAGCTCAAATGGTCCCATTGGGTAATTCAGCCCTAACTTTATTGCCTTATCGATTTCTTCTGGTGTTCCTAAGCCTTCTTGAAGCATAAAGAACGCTTCATTACCTACCAAACAGCTGATCCTGCTTGTAACAAACCCAGGGAATTCATTTATTACCACGGTCTCTTTCCCCATTTTTTCGGCTACCTCTTTTATTATGGCTGCCGTTTCATCGCTTGTTTCAAGACCACGTACAATCTCAACGAGCGGCATCCTTTGTACAGGATTGAAAAAATGCATGGCAATCGTTTTTTCGGGACGCTTTCCATAAGAACCGATTTCTGTCGGACTCATCGTGGAAGTATTGGTTGCAAAGTAACAATCTTCTTTTGCATGGACTTCAATCGTTTCGAAGACTGCCCTCTTGATTTCCGCCTTTTCCGGAACTGCCTCTATGATCAAGTCGGCATATGCTGCTGATTCTTTCAGATTGGCAGAATAGGTAAATCTGCTTTTTGCAGCTGCCGCTTCTTCCTCCGTAATTTTTTGGTAGCGCAAACCCTTTTCAAAAATGGAATCGATTTCGTTTCTTGCACTTTCCAAAGCATCCTGATTCACATCCACCAATACTACATTAAAGCCCCCTATTGCTCCTACATAAGCTATTCCCCTGCCCATGACACCAGATCCGACAACCACTAGATTACTAATCATTCGTTCATTCCTCCTTCAAAAATAAATAGGGCTGGCTGCGGATGAATCAGATAAGCATTCAACCATATCTGAATTACTTTTCCGACATACCGTTCAGCCAGCCGTCTATTTTTTTGTTTTATTGAATTCCAAATGGATTTAAGGGACGGCTTCCATGGTAGGAAATGATGCTTTTCGTTTCTGTATAAAGATCAAGTGTCTCAATGCAAAGTTCCCGGCCGAATCCTGACTGTTTATACCCTCCGAAAGGTGTTCCAGGAAATGCGGAGAATGGGCAATTCACCATGACGATTCCCGCTTCTATTTGATTGGCCACTCTAGTTGCACGCCCGCCATCTTTTGTCCAAAGGGCTGAACCCAAACCGAATTCCGTATCATTCGCGAGCCTCACAGCTTCTTTTTCATCTTTGAATTTCATTATGACAACGACCGGCCCGAATATTTCCTCTTTCACTACATCCATTTCATGATTGACATTCGCTATGACCGTCGGCTCATACCAATAACCGTTTTCGAAACCTTCAATGACTGCTGGCTTTCCTCCCGTCAGGATCTTCGCTCCATCAGTAATGGCAGATTGGACATAATTGTCGATGACATCCAATTGCCCTTGATCTATGACTGCACCGATGTGTGTTTCTTTGTCGAGCGGATTGCCCAATTTCAATTTTTTCGTCTTTTCTACGAATCTGGCAACGAACTCATCGTATATGTCTTCGTGAACGTATAAACGGGATCTAGCTTCGCAAGACTGCCCAGTATTATAGAAAATTCCATATAATGATCCATCGATGGCTGCTTCAAGGTCTGCATCTTCAAAAACAATATTAGGGGACTTGCCGCCAAGCTCCAATGTGACCCTTTTTAATGTCTGTGAAGCCTTGCCCATAAGATCCCTGCCGATTGGCGTAGAACCCGTGAAGGCCACCTTATTCACTTTCGGATGCTGAACAAGGTAATTCCCTACGTCCGATCCAGGACCTGGAATGATATTGACCACGCCAGAAGGAACACCTGCTTCTAAACAGATTTCCCCTAAAACAATGGCCGTCAGCGGCGTTAACGAGGCTGGCTTAACGATTACTGAACAGCCAACCGCGATTGCAGGTGCAATTTTCCACGCTGCCATCATCATAGGGTAATTCCATGGGATGATTTGGGCACAAACGCCTACTGGCTCTTTTTCCGTATAGTTATGGAATTGACCAGGCACATTATTCACAGATCCGCGGTGTGCAACTAACGCTCCTGCATAAAACTCGAAATCTTCAATTGCCTGCATGACTTGGCCTTGCGCTGCAGAAATGGATTTGCCGCTGTTCAGGACTTCCAATTCAACCAATTCATTAAAGCGTGAACGCATGATCGCTGCAATTTTGTTCAAAACACGAGACCGTTTGTTAATCGGAGTCCTCTTCCATTTCCCGTTATCAAATGCTTCACGTGCAGCTTGAACAGCCTTTTCTGCATCTTCCTTGGTCGCCTTTGCAACCTTGGCAATGATTTCACCAGTCGCAGGATTGTACGCATCAATCGTGGAACCATCCGAGCTTTCCACTCTTTCCCCATTAATGATCAGATGATAATAATCACGCTTCATTTCCGCTTTTTCAAATGCCGCCTCTTGTACTCTAACCATGTAATCCCACTCCCTTTTCTATATTACTTGCCTATGAAATGAGCTTTCCTTTTTTCAGTGAATGCTGCCACACCTTCTGCATAATCCTTCGTTAAGCCAGCAATGCGCTGACCCTCCGCTTCTTCTTTTAAGTATTCTTCCAATGAAAGATGATAGGACGCCTCTAAGTATCTTTTGATTAATCCGATTGCCTTCGTTGGCTTGTTTGCGATATTCTCTGCAAAGGCTTTCAAATGCTCGTTCCACTCATCCACACCGATCACTTTTGTAGCGAGCCCGATATTTTTCGCCTCGCCAGCCGTAACCTTTTCGCCCAATAAAGATAATTCCAGGGCTTTCGCATGACCAACGATTCGCGAAAGGTAATACAGATTCCCCGAATCAGGAATCAATCCAATATTGACAAAGGCATTTAAAAAACTGGCTTTTTCAGAAACAAGCCGAAAATCGCATGCCAGCGCCAGGCTGAAGCCAGCACCTGCAGCCACTCCATTGACTCCTGCAATGATCGGTTTTTCACAGTTTGCTATTTGCTCCATCATCGGACCGTAATCCTCACGCAGCTTCTGGCCTAAATTCATGCCCTCATCAACATCCGATAAATCCTGCCCCGAACAAAATGCCCTGCCTTCCCCAGTAACGATAATGGCCCGGACTTCATCTGCCCCCGCGGATATTTTGATCGCTTTCTGTATTTCCTTATTCATTTGGGACGTAAAGGCATTTAGTTTATCAGGACGGTTCAAAGTAAGCCAAGCAACTCCATTTTCAACACTATATTTGATCGTTTCGTACATAGAGCACCCCTTATCCGCCTGTGAATTTTGGCTCCCTTTTTTCAACAAATGCTTTCATTCCTTCTTTTTGGTCCTCTGATGCGAAAAGGATATAGAAATTCTTACGTTCAAACTGCATGCCCTCATTTAAGGGATAATCAACGGCCTTATTGATGGATTCTTTGATCAGCCTTACAGCTAACGGGGGTTGCTTTGCTATCTTTCTAGCAAAATCAACCGATTCTTCCATTAACAATTCAGGTGCCACGATCTTATTAATGAAACCATATTGCAGGGCTGTCTTTGCCTTTATCCTTTCAGCCGTCAATATCCATTCAAGTGCCTTCGTCTTGCCTACCAATTTCGTCAACCTTTGGGTTCCTCCTGCACCAGGCATGACCCCTAGTGTCACTTCAGGAAAGGAAAACTGGGTATCGCTGGCTGCAATCAGGAAATCACAGGATAAAGCAAGTTCAAAACCACCGCCGAATACAAAACTTTTCACCGCACCAATCACAGGCTTCTTGACTAGGCTTATTCGGTCCCAATCGGCAAATTGGTTCGTTAACTCCATACTGATTGGATCATCGTTCACCATCTCGTCAATATCAGCTCCAGCGGAAAATGCTTTTCCATTGCCCGATAGCAAAATCACCTTCACTTGTGGGTCCCGGTCGAATTCTTCCATGGTCGAAACTATTTCCCTAACCATTATCCTGTTAAGGGCATTAAGTTGCTTAGGCCGATTTAAAGAGATATAACCAATTCCATCCGCGATTGACGTTTCGATGAATTGAAGCGCATTCATTTTATTTCTTCACCGATCATCATCGTTACAAGTTTCCCGGCAAAGCCCATTAGGTCTTTCCCTGATGCTTTTCCTTCCGGGGAACGCATTCCTTGTTGCAATGCATCATGGTCTTCATAATACATTTCACAAAGAATGTAATACTCAGAGTCTTTGCCCATTGGGGTCCCTACAATTTTAGTGACCTCCATTTTTTGAAGACCAGGAATTTTTTCCGTTATCGGGCCATGTACATTGAAATAGTGCTCATCGAACTCTTCCTTGTTTTCAGGTTGTTTGTATAGGGCGATTAACTTTACCATTTTATAACCTCCATTTTATTAGATAAGTTTTATCATCGGTTTCATCGCTTCGAACGGATTTTTGCATGCTCTACAATATAAAATGCTGCGGCAGGCCGTAGGACCGAAGATATTTTCCATCGTTACATATGTCGATTCACAATATGGGCAGTCCACATGCCATGATCCATCACTTTTCATTTGTCGAGGAGGAGGGGAGATTCCGAAAACCTTCAATCCAGCTTTCCCCTTTTCCGTAATTCGATCGGATGTCCAGGAAGGGGAACGTAAAAATTCCACACTTACATTTTTTACGGCAGGCAGCTGTTTAAGGGCTGTTTCCACATTTTTTTGAATGATCGACAATGCCGGGCACCCTAGAAAAGTTGGCAGCATTTTTACCGAGACGTCCTGGCCCGAAACCGTCACGTCTTGAACCATCCCTAAATCCAATATACTTACTGTATCGATTTCGGGATCTTTAACGTCTTCCAGGAGCTTATATATTTCTTCTGTGTTTAACTGTACGGTCGACATGGTACCCCTCCCCTTTCTATTGAATTACCATGAAGCTGCTTTATCTGTTGCGTATACTTCACTTAACGTTTTTAGCGCCTTTTCCAAATCTTCCGTATGCTGGCCATTACGGCCATCACCTCTTGCCATGCCTATTTCAATAGTTGTTGCCAAGCCTACACTTTCAAAAATTGGGGTAATGGCCTCGATCCATTTTTTCTGTAAGTCAGCTTCGCCCTCTATCAAGCCGAGCTCAACCATTTCCTCCCCATATTGTCCCAGTGAAAATACGCCAGCAAAATCGGGCATTGTTTTTCCGATCGCCGCTTTCATTCTCGAAACCGCTTCCAAGTGACCAGATCCCAGCAATTGGACGAACCAGGTTTTCCAGTGCATCAAATGATAGTAAAGTTCCATCTGTACCTTTTGTGCCACTTCAGCAAGCGGTTCATATGAACATGAATGAAGGGATTGAACCTTAATTGCTTTGGCTTGGGTATAAAAATAATTCCGCACTACCGCAAACGCCCAATCATAATCCGGATCTTTCATATAGTGACCAGGACCATTGACCAATTCGAGAATGATCGCATTGCGCCGTTCCTTGGCGGGACGGTCATGAGCCAGCTTATCAGCATCCCCTTCACCGAGTTCATCAAGTAACTTATAATAAATGGCTGCATGCCCCATCGTGTCTTGGGATATCGAGGCGGATGCAACATCTTCTTCGATATGCGGTGCGAGTCCCAACCATTCTGCACCACGGTATGAATGGATGAAGTCATCGTCCGCCAGTTGAAGCAGCAATTCCTTGATTGCGATGTCCTTCAATGATTCATTCCTCATTTTTCACACCTCCAGCCCAAGACATTATCTCTTTTTCATCGAGCATTCCCTGCTCATACTTCCGCCATTTTTTCTTTAAATACCCGTACCCTTTTGTGGTCCTATAGTCTTTATTATCGATACGTTGAAGCGTTTTCTTTTCCTCGGCCGTCATTTTCCGTATATTCCGTCTTTTCACGACCCAGATATCATCAACCGATTCACGTCTCATGAAGTTTTCTTGTGCCATCATGATGGCGATATCCTCATTCGGCGCCAGCAGGCTGAAGTGGTATTGAACGGGTGATGATTGGGTTTTACGGCTGAATACTTCAAATTCTTCAAAGTAATTTCCTTGTCTAGTTTCCATATCGTCCTTCCCCCTCCCTTAAATGACCTTTGGCGCCAATGCCTCGCGTACCCATTTATTTTTTTCATAAGAATTTCTTCGAAGACTTAAGCGATCCTGCGAACGGGGACCTTCATTCCTTGCGAACACCTTCAATTTCCCCCAATCGGGTTGTTGGTAAATCCAGGTTTCAGACTCTTTGTCAAACCTAAGCGTTTCATCTGGAATGCTGAAGCCAAGTGAAAGGATCCGCTTCACATATTTGGAAAAAAAAGCTTGTCGAAGTTCTTCATTCGTACTGGTTCTGATTTTGTACTTAATCGTTATATCCTGTTTGGATGTGCCCACTTCATTCTTACTGGGAGGTCCAAAGAAAAGTAATAAAGATTCCCACCAATAATTGATGGAGTCTTGAACCAATTTCCTTTGTTCTTCCGTCCCTTCAGCCAAAGCCATGATTATCGCTTCACCATGCTGCGCGTGAAAAACTTCTTCCGCGCAAATCCTCTGTAATGCCCGGGCATAAGGTCCATATGAGGCGCCAAGCATGTTCGTCTGGGAAATGATGGCTGCACCATCAACCAGCCAGCCAATCAATCCAGCATCGCCCCAGGATTTGGCTTCCATATGGAAAACATTATGAAACTTTAAATCTCCTTTAAACAAATCTTGCATGAGGTCATCCCGTTTTTTACTGTAAGGCTTTAGCAAATCCTCGGCGACGCGAAGCAATAATTGCCCATGCCCCATTTCATCCTGCACCTTTGCCATGATTCCAAGTTTCCTATTTAAGGTCGGGGCTTTAGGTACCCATTCCTTTTCTGGAAGCGCCCCCATGATTTCACTGATTCCATGCATCGATATTAATTTGATTAAAGTGCCCCGGTATTCTTCCGGCATCCAATCATCCGCCTCTATCTTTTCTCCCGCTTCGATTCTGGCAATGAATTGATTTAGCTTTTCTTCTCCTGCCATATCATTTAAAAGAACGTTCATCCAAATCACCTCTTTTTTCTAATATAACGTTTATATAACGTTATTATATTTTACTGTTATATTTAATGCAAGACTATTCTGTCTTTTTTTTAAAATAAAAGGAAGTTTTCTGGGTTTATTTGATTCTTTTAATCCACTAAAACTTTAAAGGGCGAAGTTTCCACTTTGATTGAATCTGTCGGACAACCCTCCACTGCATCATCCAGATCATCAAATAAACCTTCCGCGACCTCTGCAGTTCCTTCATTTTCATCCAGGATGACAAATGCCACTCCCTCATCATTGTAATCAAAGATTTCAGGTGCAGCGGCACCGCATGCACCACATGCAATGCAAGTTTCTTGATCCACAACTGTATATTTTGACAAGAGGCCCTCCTCCTTCTGCATTTCATGATTGGCTCCATCTTCTCTTCCATTAAGAGATAAACCGATATTTAAACACGATTGCATCCGCTTTATGTATGGCGTTTACTTGTTCAATTTCTTCAGCTCCACTTATTCCAATCGATACTTCAGCTGGAAAGAACTGAACGACAGAATCGTCCGGTTTCAACATGCATGTTCATGGTATGGCATTTATAAACGAATGACTTCATCCTTCCGCTTATCAACGACACGAATCGCTTTTCCTTCTGATCGGGGAATGCTTTTTGGGATGTTGACAACAATATCCATCGTGACAAGACATGCTGATTTCAAATGATGCTGAATCGTTTTCCTTAATATCTCTACATTCCCATGCGTTAAGTCTTCTTCAATCTCCCTGTAGAAACCGCTTTCAATTTCAATGTGCAGTTCAACACCGTCCATATTTCCCTTCTTAACCAGATGAATCTGATAGTGCGGCACAATTCCCTCCATTTGGAATAACACACGCTCTATTTCAGATGGAAATACATTCACTCCCCTGACAATGATCATATCATCCGTTCTGCCCTTAACACGGGACATTCTAGTTGTCGTACGCCCGCATTTACACGGTTCATGTGTAATTGAGGCGATGTCACCTGTACGGTAACGAATGATTGGAAGCGCTTCCTTTGTAAGACTGGTAAAGACAAGTTCCCCATCTACGCCGTCCTCAACCCGTTCAAGCGTGTCCGGATTAATGACCTCGACAAGAAAATGGTCTTCTGCGATATGGAGTCCATCCTGTGCTTCATGACATTCAATCGCCACTCCCGGCCCCATGATTTCACTTAATCCGTAAATATCGATGGCTTTCAATTTCAGTTTCCTTTCAAGTGTTGCCCTCATCGCCTCCGACCATGGCTCAGCTCCGAAAATCCCATACTCAAGCCCATTATCAGCAGGATCGATTCCCATCTCTTCCATCTTTTCAGCGATATTCAAAATATAAGTAGGCGTTCCGCAAATGCCTCGCGGTTTAAAGTCATTGATGATCGTAATCTGCCTATCGGTATTCCCCCCTGAAATGGGTACTGTCGCAACTCCTAGCTTTTCTGCCCCGCAATGCAAGCCCAGGCCCCCTGTAAACAGACCATATCCATATGCGTTATGGAAAATATCTGACTTGCGGCCTCCTGCAGCTACAATTCCACGTGCGACGATTGTTGCCCAGTTTTCCAAATCATTTTTTGTATACCCGACAATTGTAGGCTTTCCGCTCGTTCCGGATGAACCATGAATGCGTGTTACATCCTCCATCGGAACGGCAAATAAACCGAATGGATACTGATCACGAAGCGTCTGTTTTTTTGTAAAGGGAAGCTTTATCACATCGTTTAGAGTTTGAATATCTTCTGGTTCCAGGCCCATCTCTCTAAACCTTTCTCTGTAATAAGGTACATTTTCATAAACATGGCTAATCGTTTTTTTTAGGCGTGCCATTTGTAGACTTTCCATTTCAGCACGCGAAGCCGTTTCAACTTCCGGATTGTACATTTTTTCAGTCCCCCTCAATTTTACTATTGATCCAACCGACATTCATAACAGTAATAAAACGAAGATTAAATTATTGTTATGATTTAGTTCAAGATTAATACGTCATTTCTACGTTGTCAATCATGTTTTTATAATTCAGATAAAATGGATGAATAGACAAAATACTAATTTACTAAATTTTCAGACTATGTTAATTTTAACAATGATATATCATTTTATCAAACACTCGTTTTAAAATCGTACTACACTAAATGGGGGCTTACCATGGAATCACAGGCTAAAACTGGGCATTCGCCATCAGGACATGACAGAGGAAATAAGTATCGTCAATTAATTGAAACAGAAGAATTCAAGGAACTAATCCAAAGAAAAAAAGCTTTCATCGTACCTGTCACTCTCTTTTTT
Source organism: Bacillus sp. 220_BSPC (assembly GCF_001054655.1). Classification (NCBI taxonomy): domain Bacteria; kingdom Bacillati; phylum Bacillota; class Bacilli; order Caryophanales; family Bacillaceae; genus Bacillus; species Bacillus sp. 220_BSPC. Next base: position 8,725 of record NZ_JVPL01000046.1, on the reverse strand, counting down.
CTTGCTTTTTATTTTGTTCTGCCAATTTTAGCTGCTTATAGCGAAGTGTTGAAAGGCGAAGCCTTCTTCCATATTACTTGGGCTTGGGTATACGCACTCCTCCAATTTGCCGTCGTATGGATAGGGGGAATCGTCTATATAAAAAAAGCAGCGAAGTACGACAAGATGGCTAAAAATATCTTGAATAAATATGAGAAGGAGCTTGGCGAATGAGCATTTTATCCCTCACGCTTTTTTTGGGCATCATCTTGTTAACGCTTACTATAACCTATTACTCTTCTAAGAAGACAAAAAATGCCAGTGATTTTTATACGGCCGGCGGCGGATTGACAGCATGGCAGAATGGATTGGCCGTGGCAGGTGACTTTATGTCAGCCGCATCTTTCCTCGGAATTACGGGTGCAATCGCACTGATTGGTTTTGATGGCTTTTACATGAGCATCGGGAACCTTGTTGCCTTTCTTGTCTTATTGTATCTTGTGTCGGAACCACTACGCAATCTAGGTAAGTTTACGCTGGCAGATATGATTTCAGCACGCTTCAAATCAAAAAAAGTGCGAGGGATAGCTGCGGCTAACACACTTGTCATTTCAATCTTTTACATGATTGCCCAACTTGTCGGTGCAGGAGGATTAATTAAACTCTTGCTGGGCATCGATTATTGGCTATCCGTTCTTCTTGTCGGTGTACTGATGACGATTTATGTGATTTTCGGAGGGATGACAGCGACAAGCTGGGTGCAGATCACCAAAGCGGTTCTCTTGCTAGGCGGTTCTGCTGTGTTGACGTTCATCGTATTTTCACGTTTTAATTTCAACATTTCAGAGATGTTTCATCATGTCCAAACTGCAACACCGCTCGGAAAGGATTTTTTGAATCCAGGAAATAAATACACCGATGGACTCGACATGATTTCATTTAATATGTCGCTTGTCCTTGGAGCAGCCGGCCTTCCGCATTTACTCGTCCGCTTCTTTACAGTAAAGGACGCAGCTACTGCAAGGAAATCCGTCGTATATTCCACATGGTTTATAGGGGTATTTTTCATCATGACGATTTTCCTTGGTTTCGGCGCTGCATCTTTCGTCGGGTTTGAGCGGATCGTCGATGCAAACCCGGCTGGAAACATGGCCGCTCCTCTTCTTGCATTGACCATAGGCGGTGAATTTTTATTCGCATTCGTTTCTGCTGTAGCATTTGCCACGATTTTAGCGGTTGTATCCGGTCTCGTTTTAACATCGGCATCCGCTTTTGCACATGATATATACGGTGAAATCATCAAGGATGGAAATATTACGGGAAAACAGCAAGTACTCGTTGCCCGATTGGCTTCTGTCGGCGTAGCGGTCATTTCGATTCTACTTGCTTTATTCGCACAATCAATGAATGTCGCTTTTCTTTCAGTCCTCGCGCTTGGGATTGCTGCCAGTGCCAATTTACCGATCATCCTTTGCACAATATATTGGAAACGTTTCAACTCAACCGGAGCGATCACAGGAATGTCATGCGGGTTACTCAGCTCCATCATACTGGTCATGCTTAGCCCCAATGTATGGAATCCGGAACCTGGAATGGGGATTTTCACAGGCGATTCCCTCTTCACGATGAGCAACCCGACCATTTTCACCGTGCCGCTCGGCTTTATTGGAGCTTATTTAGGCACAATCTTGTCAAAGGCAAAAGATGAGGAAAACAGTTTTGCTGAAGTACTGTTCAAATCAAACACCGGATATGGGATAAGTTCAGCAAAAGACCATTAATAAGGGGGATTTCCATGACCACACATTTAGATAAGGATATTCACGAATTGCATTACAATCAAATCAAACAAGTACTGGTCGACGAACCATATGCTTCTTTTCTAGGGATGAGATTGACGAAACTCGGTCCCGGCACAGCGGAAGCAGAATTGATTCCAAGTGACCACATGCTAAATAGCCACGGAACGGTTCATGGTGCCATTATCTTTTCACTTGCTGATTACGTGTTCGCAGCAGCCAGCAATTCATATGGCAAAATAGCGGTTGGCGTTTCAAACAACATCAATTTCTTATCAGCTGGCAAACGGGGGGAGACTTTAATTGCCAGAGCGGAAGAGATCAAGAAAAACCATAAACTGGCCTGGTATAAAATAGACGTGTTAAATGAAAGGGAATTGATTGCAACCATGGAAGCGATGGTATTCAGGAAAAATCAATATTTCGTCGACCAAGTTGAATAAGTAACGTTTGAAACCGGACAAGCAATCCATTTGTCCGGTTTCCTTTCCCTTGATTTGCCAAGGATACGTACGCATAGAAAAAAAAGGGGGATTCCCGATTGGAATCCCCCTCCTCTATTTTATAACCCTTCTTTAGTTATTGACCGCAATACTGGAACCTATCACTATTAACGGCTCCCCGCACTCCCGTTCACTTATCCCATCCGTCTGATAAGCGGTTTTCCCTCTATGCCTTCCCGATGATCATGGCCAGATTTGCTGAAATCCACATGGACATCCATTATTCAAAGAGACCGTTGTGATGCTACCATTTTCTCCTTCTTTCCTACATATACATCCAGTGCAGCCTGCAAAGCCTCTCCCCGATTAACTTGGAACCCCTTGCGCAAAAGGACAGCTTCCAAGGAGGCCAATACAAACAGGATGTTTTCTTTCCTGCAACTGAATCCCATGGTCCCGATTCTCCAGATTTTCCCGTGAAGCGGACCAAATGAGGAAGCGATTTCGATGCCAAATTCATTCAACAGCATGTCTCTTACAGCTTCACCATCGATTCCTTTTGGAATTTCAATGCAAGTTACACACGGAAGTTTGTTTTTCCCATCCCCGAATAACATTAGTCCCATTGCCTTGATCCCTTCAACGAGAGCTGCTTCGTGGAGTTCATGACGGGCAAAGCGCGTTTCCAGACCTTCTTCGAGCACAAGGCGCAATCCTTCACGTAACGCATAAATCATGGAAGTTGCTTCTGTATGATGATTCAAACGACGCGGTCCCCAATAATCCTGCAGCATGCTTAAATCGAAATAATTACTGGCGATCGGACGGCTGAGCGAAACCTGTTGGTTTTCTTCATCCGTGGCAATACCACGTTCCACCTTTTTGCGGGACTGGATGATTTCTTCTATTCGCTCATTATAAGTAATCGGTGCCATACCGGAAGGAACGGACAAGCATTTTTGCGTCCCTCCTATCAATCCATCAATACACCATTCATCCATCTTAACATCGGTGCCCCCGATGGAGGCAACCGCATCCACAACAAGCAGGACACCCAATTCACGGCAGGCCCGCCCGATTTCCTTCAAAGGCTGCATACAACCAGTGGAGGTTTCCCCATGTACGATTGCTGTTATTTTTGGGGAGACTTTCTTGATTTCCGCAATGACTGCTTGCGGTTCGAACACTTCTCCCCAAGGACATTCCATCGTATGGACTTCAGCTCCGTATCGCTCACAGATCTCCACCAATAAATGACCGAACCTTCCGAATATAGGAACCAGGACCTTATCCCCCGGCTCAATGATGCTGCAAAGAATCGCTTCATTACCGGATCTTGAGGTGCCATCAATCGGGAACGCCCATTTATTTTTCGTTTGAAAAACCAAACGCAGCATTTCCATCACTTCATTCATGATAGTGGTGAATGCAGGATCGAATTGCCCTAATATCGGTGTGCTCATCGCCCTTAAAACACGCGGGTCAACTTCGACCGGTCCTGGTGTCATGATCGTTCTCATCGGTGCATTCAATTCTGAATATGCCATTTTTACCAACTCCTTCAATAGGCTATTTTATAAAATATTTCATTCAAAAATCCGATTCCCTGATCCATATCCATCGCAACAGGTTTGACATCCATCCATTGTGAACCCCCAGCTTCATTTCCGCTTTCTTTGCCAGGGAATCGGGAGTCGAAAAGTGTCCTTACAAAACCTTTCAAAAACCTCTTCCTCACCGATGCCGTTCGGAACATTGAATTCCGAAGCCAGACGACAGCATCCTTCCTGTATGAATGGGAGTGGTGCCCGCATGATCACTCTTAATGATTTTCACCGTATAAAGGCGCTGCCGACAATATGGCTGACGCCCCCATATGCGCCGCCATATTCCCCCCATCCTTGTCCGTTTCCATATGGGAACTGGTCAGATTGATTCCACCGGAGGCCCCCCTAAAGCATACACTATCAAAATATATAATAAGTTTTTTCCCATCCTCAGCTTTCATTGCCTGCTGAGCGCTCATCCTTTCCTTGGAATATAATATCCGGGTCACCCCATTACTCTCTGTTTCCCCGAAAAATGCTAACCATTCTATCATCGAACGCAACATCATCCTTTTCATCTATTAATTTTTCGTTTTGATTGCCCATCATATCGCTTCCCTTCGCAATAGCCTTTGATGTCATGAACATTCACAAAATTTATGTCATCTATTATTTTACTTGCTTTCGCATTTAACTTCATTGACAATTTTGTTAGTATTTCGGTGTTTTTTTGTGCAAAATAACCAACTGAAAGACAACCAATAATGTGTATATATACAGATTTCTATGATCAAAAGAACTTTTGCTAAAGTCAGCTCCTTATCATATTGACTGGTATTTTTGATAAATTAGGAAACTAGTTCTACTTATGCCAGCCAAATTAACTTTTGATGGACTGCAAACCTAAAAAGATGATGTCTTATCTTTGTTACATCTAATTCACATATGTTTTATTTGCTTTTTCTTTTTATAAAGAATTAGACCAAAATGGGGAACAAGTGATCGTGATCACTAGTTCCCCATTTTATCGAATAATCACTTATTTTAATCCGAAGCCCCGTATGAATTACTGGTAGAAGTTAAGATATGACACTAAGCTAAGCCTCATGAATTTAATAACATTGGATCCTGGTTGGTCTGAATGCCCCAGAAATCACTTAATGTTTACACTTATTTTTCTTCGCTTCAATGCGTCGTCGATGCAGGATAGGCTCAGTATACCCACTTGGTTGGTTATAGCCTTGAAACACTAGGTCGCATGCCGCTTGAAACGCCACTGAGCTGTCGTAATTATCCGCGATACATTGATAGGCTGAATCTCCACTGTTTTGTACATCCACTACTTTAGCCATTCGTTGTAAAGTCTCCAAAACCTGTCCTTTTGTACAAATTCCGTGGTGAAGCCAGTTAGCGATATGCTGACTCGAAATTCTTAGTGTGGCACGGTCTTCCATCAACCCTACATTGTTGATATCTGGTACTTTGGAACAACCAATTCCTTGTTCTACCCAACGTACAACATAACCGAGGATACCTTGAGCATCGTTATCCAGCTCTTGCTGAATTTCTTCCGGACTCCATTCGGGGTTTTGAACCACTGGGATTTCTAAAATATCATCACTCCCTTTGAACGGGTTCAATACTTAATTTGTTTTCGATTTCAAGTTCTCAAATTTATTGTTTTGTTTTCTTATAATCAATTTCAAGTTTATCGTTAGAGATGTCCAATCGTGTGTACACCTTTTTTCTTCAATCGTAAAATGAAATCCCGTTTTTTTGAATAATAACCTTACATTCCCATTATCAGGTAGATATATCGGTTACTGCCCGACTCCCAATTTATTTGTTAATTTATTCCAATTAATAAATTTTTCCAAAAAGATCGATATAATGACACCCATAATGAGACCATTTGTAATGAAAGGCTGCAAGAGGACAGGTATACTGCCGAATAATGCTGGCGGGATATTCATGATGCTAACTCCAACTAGGACTGGCCCCGCTAAACGGAGTATCGTTTCAGAGTTGAATAACGTTCCTTTCAGGCTGTTTAATGCGGTCCCGAATAATTGAAGGTATGCGACAAATAAAACAGCGTTACCTATTGTTAATGGTATTGTTCCTAAGAATCTACCTAATGGCGGAATAACTCCAAGGAGAGTAAACAAAAATCCGCTTATAATGAATGGCTTTCGTTTGAATAACTTGGTACTTTGTAAAAAACCTATCGTAGATGTAAATGGTGTAAAAGGGACCAAGCCAAAAATCGAAGTGATAAACGCAAAAATACCTGTTACAAAAATAGATCTCCTGTATTGACTATGTTCCACCTTTTCCTTGTAAACATCTGCAACAGCTTGAATAGAAGCGAAAGAATTCGTTAAATTCAGAAGGACCGCAAAAAAGGAAACAAAAATAATACCAATATTCAAGTTTGGAGTTCCAAGTGGAAAGAAAGTGAATGCCATACCTGAAGAGCTAGCCGTCGGAAGATCTGAAGGGAAAATAATTCGATATAATGACCATCCTACGATAATTCCGATCAGGATTGAGAAATTGCCTAGTATTTTCCCTCCTTTAATCCTTAAAAAGCCAACGAAGATGACTATCAAGATTGAAAACAAACTGACAGGGAGATCAATTGTTCCACTTTCGGTTATTTTAAACATACCTTTGAAGAAAATAAAGATGAGCTGAAAGGTCAGTAAAAATATATAAACACTTATCACCATCGGCTTAATTACTTTTTGTATGATATAAATCAGGTTAAATGCCGCAAGCAGTACGGTTACAGCTCCAGCCAGCAAAATACCTGTTGCAATTCCTCCTCCTACGGTTGCAAAATCCAATCCGAGTGCAGATGCAGAGATGCCCATATTTATCATCAGACCCCACATTAGCCCCGAATGGCTGTCCAATAATGGATAACGATGCCCAATCCAGGCCTGCAGAATACAGGATATTCCTGTAAAGATAAAGGAGCATCTTATCGTCATTTCAATTGTTTCTGTAGGAAGCTGGAATGCTGCTCCTACAGAAATTGGTACGACAACCGTATTGGCAAAAATAAAAAAAAGCCACTGTAAAGAGGAGAATAATGTTACAGTAACTCCTTGCTGAGTCATCTTAATCATCACCATTTCCGATTTCTGGATTTTCATAAAATCTGTTTGCTAGTTTTTAAGGATGCTAATCGTAGAAATTACAACTCATCACTTTTTATAAATAAAAATAAAAATATAAGCGAAGCGCTGTCTTCATTACAATCGCTTCGCCTTAATCACTTTTTTTGTTTTTTAAAGAAGAAACTTAAATTATTTTGTAATGTTTAATAATCTTAGACTTTTTCTAATATCTTGTTATATCCATAGGCAATGCCCCTGCAGCAAAGCCTACAAACATGAATCGACTGTTTCCTGTATTACGCATTCCATGAATTTGATTTGGCTTGGCCAATACTACCATTCCTTTTCTGATCGTGATCTCATTCTCTAGATCAGGAAAGTATGTTCCTTCCCCCTCAATGCAGACCCAAATATCATCAACATTCGAATGGGAATGTAAAAATACTTCCTGCTCAGGTTCAAGACACCAAACTGCCCCAACAGTTTTATCCGTTTCATAAAAATAATTTTTTTGTGGTGCATTAGAATCGAATTTTGCTATTTTATCGATTTCAAAAACTCTTTCCTCAATTATCGACTTTTTGTTCAAAATTACATTCTGGTCCATACCTCGGCACCTCTTTTATATTTAATGGTTTTGAATTACACTTACCGGATCTCCCTAAAATACAATTCTGCCCGCATTAAATCTCTTGAAGTTGTCATCTACGCATTTCTTCTAAATGATGTGACCTTTTACAAGGATGCATCACGATTACAATCTTTAGAGTAAACATATGTTAAATTTTCTCTGCCTACCGCATAGGCTGCTTGATGTACATATGGACCCATGAAAATGTAATCTCCTTTCTTTACAGGAACCCACTGATTATCCAGGTTATACATCCCTTCTCCCGAGAGTAAGTAGGCTCCATGTTCTTGCACATGTGTTTCGATGAATGGATGAGATGCAGCAGGATCAAAGGAAAGAATATGAAAATTCATATCAAAATCTATATCAGCAGGCAATAGATCCTTAAGATGGACATTATGCATATCATCATAAATCCTGAATTCAATGTTGTTCGCATGGTTTGAATAAACCCATGGCTTCCGTCCTTCAAGTGGACGATACTTTTGCTTATATAGGAATAGTTTAGAATCTCCATCCGATTGGTTTTCTAAATACATCTTTGTTCCTGGCGGACAGTATAAATAACCGCTTTCATCGAGGACAAACTCTTGTTCACCTGCAGCAGCTTTTATTTTCCCTTCAATAACATAAACAAATGTCTCAACATCTTCTTGTCCACCAAACCCTTCGCTGTTCTTTCCTTCCTTTTGCATTGTCACAATGTAATCGACAAAGCTTGCTCCAAGCTTTGGAGAACCCAAAATGGAAATGATACAATTCTCAAATCCCGGAACAACATTATTAACCAATCCTTCAGGTGCAATTAAAGCATATTTACCGTGCTCAATTATTGATCTGCTTGCTAATAAATCTTTAGGATAACCCATCTTTTAAACTCTCCTTTTAATCGTATTTTATTTGAAATATGTGACTCATGGTGTGCCCTGTTCCCGCTATAAATCAACTTATAATTGAAGCTTCTTTTCATATATTATTAGCCTGTGTTAGAAACAATTAAGTCCCTTATATAAATATTAACCGCTTTCATTCAATTAGTCTTTATGCCTTATCGATAAAAACGTTTTATATTTTTGTTCATTATAGATAAACATATTACCTTCAGGTAAGGTCCTGGTTCCTTACATGCTTCTTTTGCTTTGGCTGTTTTAACATACTTTGTTGCTATTTACCAAGTAGTGAGGTGTGGTTGATTTCCCCT
>NZ_JVPL01000045.1:0-1302 GCF_001054655.1 Bacillus sp. 220_BSPC | reverse complement strand
GTCGAAGTTCAAATGAGTCCTTTGCTTCTTCAATCAACTGTTTCACTTCATCAATTTTACTTAAGAGCCGCTCTATCTTATTTACAATACGTTTTTGTTCACTTATGGGCGGAAAGGGAATTGGTAATTTCCCAAGGTTCTTACGAGTGATTCTTAAACGGGTTGTTCCTCTTGCCAATTTCTCTGCTTGAGTTCTAAAAAATACAGAATTAAACATGTAGTTTAAATAATGTTTATCAAATAATCTCTCATTAGGTCTTAAATAAGCAATATCAACAGCGGTAATTAGTTTTTGTTTTAGATCAGGAATAATACAACTTCTAGCAATCGGTTTCGCCATTCTCGAAATTAAAATATCTCCAGGTATTATTTCCTTACAACTTAACTCTTCAAAAGTTTTCATTGAAATATATCTAGATGATTTATTTAAGAACTTACCTTCCCCAATGTCTGATAGCTGAATTAATCTCACTTCTCCATTTGGGTCGATGTTTTCACTAAGAATCCATTTTCATCACCAAAACTACCATCTTCTTTTTTTGAGGATTCTAAATTTACCCAAACCCAATTCTCAGGCAGTTCATAAGGCTGTTCTTCCTTTGGGATCAAGGCTTCTTCCAATAACTCTTCCGCATTCTTGTTTTTAACCATCACTTACTCACCTTAACTTCTTCTGTTTTTTCACGGAGTTCTTCGACAACTTCAGTTAATAAGTCCATCGCTTGTTGAAGTTTTAATATAGCTTCTTCGGCTGAGATGATTGGGTCTGGAAGATTATCATAAGATGAAAGCGATTCGTCGGCAATCAATCCAATATCTAGACTGTCATTCTTCTTAGCTATTTCTTCTCTCGTGAACTTGTTCCAACGCTCATCTTCCACTTTTGAACGGTCTTCTGAAACATAAGATTTCATGAAATCTTCGAAATGAGCCATTGTTAGTTGATTTCGCTTACCAAATGAAGACATATTTGTCCTTAAGTCATATACCCAAACATCTTTTGTATTGCCCTGGTCTGTTTTTTCTCTTGTAAAAAACAAGACATTGGTTTTCACACCCTGCGCATAAAAAATACCAGTCGGCAAACGCAAAATAGTGTGTAAGTTACACTTATTCATTAAATCTCGACGTATTTGCGCCCCAACTCCGCTTTCAAATAACACATTGTCAGGAAGGACAACTGCTGCACGTGCTTGGAGGTATAGACGCCCTTAAACCAAAGAAAAAGGGGCGTCTATCCATGAAAAAAGAAACTAAGAAAAAATCGCCAGCTAATGGCTCTCAAGAAGCACTTCTTGCCGA
>NZ_JVPL01000044.1:0-8425 GCF_001054655.1 Bacillus sp. 220_BSPC | reverse complement strand
GGCAAAGACATGTTCGGCAACCAGCTAACCGAGGAACAGCGCCAGAACGGGCTTTTGATGGCACTTGGCATCGGCGGTGTGGCAGGTGCGGCGAAGTATGTGGATCATAAGTTTAAATTGAAGAATAGCTTATCTACCACAAAAGTAATTTCAAAAACAAGTGATGGTATAAAAAAGGTAGTAAATGAAAATGGTTATGAAGTCGATGATTTTATAAAGTTATTACATCCCGATAGAGTATTAAATTTAACAGAAAAAGATATTGTGGCTTCAATTAGGAATCAAATAGGCATTCCATCTATAGGGACAATAATGGCTAAAACTATTCCACAAAGGGATATTTATAAATACTTATATGATCCTGATTATAATGGTGTTAGAGGCTTTACTGCAGTTAAAGATGATTCTATAAAATTAAAGACTTTACATGATCATTATGAAGGAGCAAGATTGGATTATAACAATACGGCCTATAAAGTTACAAATGGTGTAGATGGAATTTCACAATCTATTGGAGGACCCGATAGATTTTATGGTGTGTTTGAATATCGGTTAAATGACCCAAGTAAAGTTTCAATCCCGAATTGGGATCCAACTCCTGAATCTTATCCATATACAGGTAGAGGGTTTACTGGCAGCAAAGAAGTTGTATTACCAGAATATTATCATACACCTAGACAATTTGAAGATGGTGACATACTTGATATTAAGGATGCAACTACTGGTGAAAAACAAATGAGTTTTATATTTGATGGAGATATTATGGAATGGATACCTAGAAAATGAGGTGAATAAAATTTGAAATATGCAACATATAATCAAAAGGATTATCACTTGAATATTCGAAATGACATGTTAAGGCTGAGAAGTAATACACCAGATCCAGGATTTCAAGAACTTATTGATTTAGGGGGGAATAAACATCCTAATCTATATATCAAGGTGGTAGCTATAGAAGAAGTGAATTTTGCTTATGAGCTAGATTTTTTAGTGACTTATAAGGGGAAAGAGTTTAGTCCTTATTCATTGGGCGGGCATATCTTGGATGAAAATGAGATTTCATTATTTAGTATGGATAGTAATGATGTAGCCTGCTATGGATTCGAAAAGCAAGAGCAATTTGTTTTTAAAAAGGACGTGCCTCTTGACGACATAGAGTCGATTATTGAGGTGAAAAAACCAATATTAATATTTGAAGATTTACCTGAAAGAAGGAATATTATACCAAGGGTAGAAGTTAGAGACTATATAATGAAGTTGGATAATTAATTATGCCTTTGGGGCTGGAAATTATTTATTCATTGTAATAAACGAATATAAAGACTGAGCTACTTAAGAAGACCTTAACAAATTTTTGTTAAGGTCTTTAATATTATAGGGGAATGGTATAGCTGATAATCTCAATTTGGAAAAGGCGGTTCTGTCGATGCAGGACTCATTCAAAAGATCGCTTTTATAAATAGTGATTATTACTGGGTTATAAGACAGATACATATCATCTTAAAATAAGACGGTTTCGTTCCTGATATTTCTTTACACCCTGATACGCCTATTTTTAAGGCATCTGAAGCTGCTGGTCAAGATGGTAAGGCTTATATGAGAGATTCTGATACAGAATATAAAATTCTAAATGATATTTCTTTTAGATTAGGTGATAATACTCAGGTTTCTGGGGATATAAAATTATTTACTGAATTAGATACTAGTGCAAGTTGCAATAGAATTATTGCGGAATTTTCAGCTAAATACCCTAATATAAGTTTAGAAGTTATACACAACAATGGGGAAAGAATTAAACCATAAAAATCAATTTTTATAGGAGGGATTTCAGTGGAAGATTGGGAGTACAATGAAATATTCGAGGTAATTAATGAGGACTATAATGACTTTTTATCCCTAAATAGAGGACATGAATATGCAATTGCAAGGACGAAAAATGAGTATGTAAACCTTGGGAAAACAGAAGATTTCATCGTTGATACTGCTGTAGGTGAAATATTGCTATCACAAGACAAGGTTTATATTGGATATATTGAAGGTATTACTAAAAGATTAAGTATGTTTTACCCACAAGAAGCAGAAGCTGACTTAACATTAGAAGAGATACAAGATTTATCGAAACGAATAAATAAAGTAATAGAGGGACTAAGAAATGCAGAGGTTGATTATAATTCCTCAGCAGAATAGCATTTGTGAAAGAAAAATATTTAATAATATATTGTTAACCTTGAGTGGCTAAAGCCATTCAAGGTTTATTAATGACATTGACAGTATAAATTTTAGTATTAAAAATATGATGATAAGCAGGTAATTTAGAAATACGAAATGATTTTCCCTTTGTAATTAAATGGAGAATATTAAAGTGGTTGTAGTTAGATGTTAGTATAGAAGCACATTTAAATTAATCAAGGAGTACTGAAGGTGACAAAATAGTACTTTTTAAAAAAGTAAGTGGAATGGATGGCAGGCAGAAGAATGGTAGACAGATGGGAAGACGATAACAAGAATTTTATGAGTTTAGCTATAAAGAAAAGAGTATTACCAAGTCTGTATGGCGGTAATATTGGCGACATACTTGGTGTCCAAGTTCCCGAAAATAGGAAACTGCGGAAAGTTTTGGATCAACAGGAGGTAGAATAAAATAAGAACTTCCGTACTTTTTTCTACTTAGGAGGATAGTATGAATATAGTAGTATGAATATAGATGATGCTAAGAAAATAATTCAAAATGAAGAATTGGAAAATTGTCGTTTTTTTGTAAGAAGAATTCCAATGAAGGTGAAGTAGTTCTTGAAAAAGATGGTCATGAGTGGAGGGTATACGCAAACGACGAGAGAGCAACAAAAACAGGGGAGAAAATATACAGAGAAGAAAGTGAAGCCATACAGGATTTTATCGAGAGGATAAGAGGAGACAAAGCAATGAGAATGTACTTTAAAAGTTTATTGTAAATATGAAAAGATATTAAAAGAGGCTCCAAGTGTTATTAAACAATTTCAAATTAACAAAAGCTGAACATAGTAAAACGATAGAAAATGCTGATTTATTTGAAATGGGGATTCGTTAATGAATAATTTGAATAATGGAACATTGACAATAGAAGGAATTGAAGTTAACCAAGATACAAAATTAGATTTTTTTGAGAAGTCATTAGCAACAAATCCTAATTTTGAGGTTAGGAAGAGGCAGCCTGATAAAGCAACAGTTGGTTCCTTAAGGCCCATACAGTTGGGAAGCAAAAGATTTTCTGTTAGAATTTCTTTTGAGAATAATATAATAAAGGGAATACGTTTAAAGGTTAGTGATTCATCCATTAACCAATGGGACTATGAAGAAAAATTATCTCAGCATGGAGAATGGCTTACAGAGCAAATTGGGTATCCTGAGGGAATATTGTCTGAAAATGTATTTGAATGGGGTAAGATAACCCAATGGTATGATCCGTGGTCCAGTGATGCAGGAATCAGCATACTATATTTCCAAAGGTAAAATGACACGAAGTGAATATGAAAATAAGATAAAAGAGTTAGGAATAGATTTACAAGAACGTAATATCGTTATTGGAAGAAAAACTAATGTACCATTATCAACAGGTTGTTACTTTGAAGATGGAAATTGGATATTGTATGATGTGGATGAAAGACAAGATTTTTCAATTATAGAAAAGGGTAATGAGGATGGAATTTTCAAATTTTTATATATGATAACGATGGGGAAATAGGAAAGTAGAATTATAGGTGGTAATCATATTTATTTGAATACCAGACTACTCATCCAAAAGCACCAAAACCATTGCATGCCTTGGTAATATAGTTAAGATTATCGAAAAAGAAATCCGTATTTCACTAGATTAAAATGAAACCTTGATTGGCTAAAGCCATTCGAGGTTTTTTAATAAAATGGAAAAACATTATAGTGGTTGTAGTATAGGTATTAGTGTATATAAAACCAAACTGTTACCTTAATAAATCAGTAAGGATTACTGAAGGCTGACGAAATAGTACTTAAACAAAAAGTAGGTGTAAGGAATGACAAGCAGAAGAATGGTAGACAGATGGGAAGACGATAGTGAAAATTTTTTGAGATTTAATCTAAAACAAAGAATGTTACCAAGTCTGTATGGCGGTATTATTGGAGACATGCTTGGTGTCCCTGTTGAATTTAAAAAAAGAGGGACTTTTACTATTAATGATATAACGGGATATGGAACCTATAATCAGCCGCCAGGCACCTGGTCGGATGATACTTCGTTAACTTTATGTTTAATTGAAAACTTAATTGAAAAAAGCGATTCCGCGGAGCTCATGCAAAAATTCGTTCAGTATATGGAATCTGGTTATTGGACACCGCATCATGAAATGTTCGATATTGGCAGAACGACCAGTGAAGCCATAACCAAGTTTAAAAATGGAGCCCCAGCGCCAGAATGTGGCGGAGATGCCATGTTTGATAATGGGAATGGGGCGTTGATGAGGATCGCTCCCGTGGCATTTATCCTTTTTAATAACTTTAATTTCATTGAAAAAATCCAAACCATTAAAAAATATACGGAAGTTACACATTCTCATCCGCGTTCTGTGGTAGGTTCCATTATTTATGTCGAGTTTTTACTTAGACTTTATTATAATAATTCTCCTGAAGTTTCAAAAAGGGAAATAAAAGAACTTTTTGATGAGAATTTTGATAAAGATCATATATACCAAAAAGAGCTGCAATCCTATTCAAGGATTTTTGAGGAAGATTTCTTTTCATTACCACATGAAGAAATTCAGTCAGATGGTTATGTCGTTCATACGTTGGAAGCAGCCATTTGGTGCTTAGGAAATTCAAATTCGTTTAGCGATGCCGTTTTAAAAGCAGTGAATCTAGGGGATGATACGGATACAGTAGGTGCCATTACAGGGACAATGGCTGGTATGTACTATAAAATGGACGACATCCCAAAAGAATGGCTTGAGAAAATCACAAGAAAAGAAGATATTGATAAATTAATTGAGCAATTCCATAGATTTTGTGCAGATAAAGCAATTAAAGAAGAGTATGGGGATTGAAGTAAAACCCCTCATATAAACATAAGAAACGCCCTATAAAAGTCCTTTATAGGGTTTTTTTATGTTCTGAGCACAGTTTATGCTATGTTAAACGGGAAGCGAAGCAGTTTATTATTGGTGATGGAAAATTAAATAATGGAGTGGGAAAATGATAAGAAAAGGTGAGTATACAATCTATAATGGGAGAGAGTATAGATTCATAGAATCTGATACAGTGGAAGCTATTGAATTAATTAGCAATGATAAAAAAGATATGGAGAATGGCTTTACTTATTATAAAAAAAATATTTACACGAAAATAGTAGGTGTAAATGAAGTTGGAAAATTATATTCTATTAATCCCTATGCTGTTTATAAGGGAGAGATGTTTCCAGCATCTGAAGAAAGAAAAAACGGAAAATTATTGTTGGATACAACAAACACTGAACTTGCTAAAAGGATGGGTTTTGAACGGACAGATAAATATATGTACTCTAAATCTGTAAAATGGGATGAAGTCGAGATAATCGAGGAGAGGAAACCTTATTCATTAGATTAATTTCTTCATTTCAAACACGATTATATTTATTGTACTATCCCCTCTAATGAGCTTTGGAACTGTTTTGTTAAGGGTCTCCTTTATAGGCGAGTAGATAGGAAGATGAAATGGATAAGAAAAAGCAGTTAATCGATCAATTAAAAGTTGTGATAAATAATCTTGAAAAAGTTTATAGTAATGAAATTACTAGCGGCGTTTTTCAACTTATATATATTAGATATAAGAATGCATTGGATGTAATGGAGAATAATGAAGATATAAGAGAAGTGAATATTATTGGCGGCGTAAGGGCTTATATGGATAGTTATAATGACTATCTAAATTCGTTATTAGGAGAATTACATAAAGCTGAAAAATTAAATGGGGAATTATTCCATAATTGAAAAAGTTTGAAAATGGAGGAACCTATGATAAGAAAAGGAAAGTATGCAATACATAATGGTAGCGAGTATAGTTTTAGTCTACTGGAAGATAAGTCTATAAGGTTAATAAGTAATAAATATGCTGATCTATCTCAAGGTTTCAAAGTTTTAGGTGAAAGTATCTATATAAAAAATGTTTCTGTAGAAGAGGTAGAAAATTTATTTAAGATAAATTCAAAGGCAATATATAAGGGAGAGGTGTTTCCAGCATCTGAAGAAAGAAAAACCGGAAAAGTATTGTTGGATACAACAAACACTGAACTTGCTAAAAAGATGGGGTTTGAACGAACAGATAAATATATGTACTCCAAATCTGTGGAATGGGATGAAGTGGAGATAATCGAGGAGAGAAAACCCTAATACATTAGATTAATTTCCTTATTTAAAGCCCTACATAAAGTAAAAGCGATTATTTCTTCAAAAAGTGGGTATTAAGAATTAAGCGGTCCTTCATTTAATATCTAGCACTAAGTTTTCTTTATGTTGAATAAGGAGAATTTGGTGGGAGGTGATTAAATGAGGAAAGCCTATGGTATAAGAAGTTTAATAATTTACTTTGAGTCGGTAAATTATCCAATTACCGAAGAGGAAATCAATGATCTAATTTTGAATAAAAAGATCCCCCATCTCAGACCCATCGATAATTTGCTGATTTTTAATTTGGATCATATTGATTGCTGGCTTAGTGATCAGCAATCCAATCCTTAGTTAATTGAAGCCCTGCTTTAAGTGGAACTTTGATTTATATGTGTACCTGTAATCTAAGTCTATTGATGCAAACATGTTAATATGAAAAAGGAAAAGCTAGCCGAGGTGTTGCATGAAAACCTTGGCTGGCTTTTTGTTTATCTCTTCATTTTCAGAAAAACGAATCAACCGAAGGTGCCTGGATTATAATAGCCTAAGCAAAGCCTGTGCACCTGTTAGGATAAGCCCTATGATAAAACCGCAGACCGCCCCATTCACGCGAATCCATTGTAAGTCTTTTCCTACACCGTTTTCCATCATATCAATCAGCGTTTCGTTGTCTAGCTTATCTAAATTTTCTTGTACAAGATTGCCGATCTGAGTATGATTATTTTCAATGAGAACAGTAATTTGTTTCTGTATCCATTGATCGATGCGGGTGCTATTTTCCTTAATATTGTCCAGTATATGATGAATCATTGGAGTCAGGTAAGTATCCATGAAATGTTCTTCTTCGACGAAATCCAATGCTTCTTGTTGAATTTGTTTTAGGCTTCCCTCTATTGTCGCCTCAGGCTCCCATTTTGTCAGAAGTTGTTTTTTCCATTTTTCAACTCCTTCCAACAGTTCCCGGTTATGGTTAATGCCTTGTATCTCTTTCCTGATATATAAGATTAAAGCCTCTCTATTTGGTTCTTTCTCGTTTTGTAAATTATTTACGACACTTAATAAAAGGTTTTGGATGATATTCCCAAGTTTCTCTTCGTTAAGTAGACTTTGAATGGATTTAACGGCGAAATGAAGCATACCTTCCAGTTCAATCTTGCTGAGTACATCCATGGAAACAGTGCCAAGTCGGTGACTGGTTTCTTTTTTTCCTAACCAATCTTCAGCTTTTTTCAAAACATGATCCAAAGCCTTCTTATCAAACTCTTCGTTAAGTAACTCTGAACTTACTAAATGTAGAATCTTGCTCATGTCTATGCTGGAAAGTGATGCTTTAATTTTTTTTGCAACGAAAGGTGTAATCTTTTCTATATCTATATAACCAATCATTTGCTTGATCAGTTTAATCAGGACTTTTCTAAAAGTATCACTTTGAATCTCTTTTCCTAAAATAGGGAGCAATTTTTCAGTAAAAGGAATATGTTTTACTTTGTCCTGAATACTTTCCTTAGAAAGCCAGTCGTTTTTTAGCATCGAAACAAGTGCATTTGTCATTCTTTTACGATTGTTGGGCAAAAGCGCTGTATGGGGGATTGGCAATCCAAGCGGATGGCGGAATAATGCAGTGACTGCAAACCAATCTGCCAATCCGCCGACTAAACCAGCCTCAAACCCTCCATGTAATAAATCTAAAGGCAATGTACCTTGAAATGGAGTGGTTGCAATATAACCCGCCCCCATGATAATTAGTGAATATCTAGCTATTTTTCTTGAAGATTTTATTTTTGGTGACATTATATTCCCTCATCCTTAAAATGATAGTCAATTACTATAATCCGAATCATTAGCAAATTTTATAACTTACTTTCATCTAGTAGTATAGCAGGTAGTACAAAAAAATAACCACAACAAGGCAGTAAGTTCATTATTTTTGGGCATTGAATATTGTCATTTTCCCTTTAATGTCAATATTCTGATGATAAATGCACAAAAAAAGCCGATTCACTCAATCGGCTCAGTTTGTAGACAAAAGGGGTTCGGAATTAAAAAATTCTGAACCC
>NZ_JVPL01000043.1:0-1227 GCF_001054655.1 Bacillus sp. 220_BSPC | reverse complement strand
GTAAATGGCGAACTCACGAGTAAATGGTGCAAACTCACGAGTAAATGGCGTGAACTCACGAGTAAATAGCGGAAATTCACGAATAAGCTACAAATCTCATGGATTAAAAAGAGTGAAATTACGGTAAAACGTCTGATTTCAGATCCTAGCAGGAAAAAAGGGCTTTAATAAAGAAGCTAAAGGAGAAGGAGTTGATGTATGGATGTTAAAACCGTGTGAAAGGCCTATGAAAATGCTCAAACTGGAGGCATTAAGCAGGAGGCTATCAGCAAATCATCCAAAACAGGAAAGAATAAAGAACGATTTCCGGAAAATCCGTACAGGATTTAACGGGGAGCGGAGTATCGGAGAGGAGTTGAAGGATCTTCCGAAAGAATATCGAGTATTTCATGATTTGAGGTTAGACCACGCTCGGAGCCGTTATTTTCAAATGGATTTCCTAATTATCACCCGGAATTACTGTATCATCATTGAAGTGAAAAACTTTGCGGGAACGCTCTATTTTGACCGCACCTATCCCCAATTGATTCGTACAAAAGATGGACAGGAACAGGCATATCTGGATCCGCTAATCCAGGTCGACGTGCAAAAATCCCGATTAAATGATTGGCTTACTTTTCACAAATTCCCCTCGTTGCCGATTGAAACGTTAATTGCCAATGCAAATTCGAATACAATTATCAAAACTACCCCAGGTTTTACCCCCATTTTCAAAAAAATCACGGGAAAAGAAACCCTCATCACCAAAATCCATACCCTTGAAGAAAAGTATCCTTCTGAGCAATTAACCCAAAGGCAGAGCACTAGACTTTCGAACACGATTCTGCAAAAGAACACTCCACATAATCCTGATATACTCAAACTATATCAAGTCGATGAGCAAGATCTGCTAAAAAGCGTTCAATGTCCTGAATGCGCTGCTCTCCATATGCACTATCACTGGGGCAAATGGTCATGCAGTCAATGTTCTTACGCCTCCAAAGATGCCCACATTCAAACTCTTCGCGATTTTGCTCTCCTCATAAAACCCAATATAACAAATAAACAAGCACGGCTCTTTTTACAAATAGATTCAATTGATATCATGCAGCGGATGCTGTCTGCACTGGAATTGCCTTATTCGGGGCAATTTAAAAATAGAGCTTACAGACTTGATGGATTAATTCACGAGTAAATAGCAAACTCACGAGTAAATGGCGCAAACTCACGAGTAAATGGCGCAAACTC
>NZ_JVPL01000042.1:0-5113 GCF_001054655.1 Bacillus sp. 220_BSPC | reverse complement strand
AAAACACTACCAAAAGTAACCCCTTTAACAAAAGATTTAGCCGCATCTTTCAAAACATTTGTTTCTTTTTTATTCTCCATACTATCCCCTCCTATAATTAATGTGAACAGACTGTTTAAAAATTTCCGAATATAATACCTTTATAATTATAACCCAAAAAAAGTATTGTATATAATATACAATTTCAGTTTGAAGGAATTGGGATTGAGCATTAAATTTAAAATTTTTACCTTATTTGTATATAATAATTAATGTTAAGGCTTTGTAGATATGGGGGAAAAAGGTTATGGTTAATTATATTTGTGAGACATGTGGAGTCCAATATGGAGGCTCTAAAGAAGTACCTAATCAATGTTTGATTTGCGGGGAAGAAAGACAATATGTTAGTCCTAAAGGGCAAACATGGACAACATTAGAAATGATGAAAAAAGATAGAAAATTTAAAAATTGTATTAACCTTGACGAAGATGGGTTATATAGCATAAATACTATTCCGAATTTTGGAATTGGACAAACTGCTTATCTAATAAAAGATACGAATTTTAATTTATTATGGGACTGTATTACATATATTGATCAAGATACGATTACGCAAATTGAAGATTTAGGTGGAATCGATGCTATAGCGTTATCTCACCCTCACTATTTCTCTAGTCAAGTGGAATGGGCCGAAGCTTTTGACGCTCCGATTTATATTCATGAAGATGAAAAAGACTGGGTAACGAGGCCAAGCGAAAAAATCATTTTCTGGTCTGGAGAATCGCTTGAATTACAGCAAGGTGTCATACTTCAGAGAATTGGTGGACATTTTAAAGGCGGCACCGTTTTAGAATGGAAAAACGGGTTCAGACAGAACGGAATATTACTGACTGGGGATATCATTCGGATCGCTGCTGATCGCCAATGGGTAAGTTTTATGTATAGTTATCCAAACTTCATCCCAATGCCCAGTGTAACAGTAGAAAGAATCGCAAATCGGGTTAATGAATTTAAGTTTGAACGGTTATATGACGCTTTTCACCGAGTAATTAAAGAAGAAGCCCATTACCAAGTTCAAAAATCTGCAACTAGGTACGTTAAAGCACTAAATGGAACATTATTTACTACATAAAGCCTCATCGTTTATTCCTATTTTTAAAAAAAAGATTGTGAAGAGTTATACTTAAACTAACGGGTGCGTTAGCTGAAGATCGGAGCTGCCTTTAAGGCAGCTTTTTCTTATGGCACTAACGGGGCAGGATAGTTCATTAAGATGTATAATATTGGATATGCTTAAGGGGGGATTTTGATGTTAATAAGAGAGGTAAAACCTGAGGATGCTGAAAGTTTCGATTGGCTAATGAAGCAAGTTGAAACTGAGGCTGATTTTATGCTTATGGAACCAGGAGAAAGAAAAGGTTCTTCTGAACAACAACGTAAATGGTTGGAACGAATGGACAAAGAGAGTAATTCAACGGTACTTGTTGCAGAACAAGAAGGTGGACAGTTAGTAGGGTATTTAGCAGTCATTGGCGGAGATACAAGAAGAACCAAACATTCAGCCTACCTAGTTATAGGTATTTTAAAAGAATACACAGGGCGTGGTATAGGAACAAAACTATTTCAAAGGTTAGAAGAATGGGCAATAACTCATAATATCTTACGGTTAGAACTTACAGTAGTCACTCAAAATGAAGCAGGAGTATCTCTATATAAGAAAATGGGATTTGAGATAGAAGGAATAAAAGGGAACTCACTAATGAAAGATGACACACTTTTCGACCAGTATTTTATGTCCAAATTATTAAAATAACAGGTGCTTTACTTCATTACCAGGAGCTAACAGCAGCTCCTTTTCTTATGGAACTAACGGGTGCGTTAGCTGAAGATCAGAGCTGTCTTTAAGGCAGCTTTTTTTTATGGAACTATAGGGGCAGGTTAGTTCAAGAGTACCTATTGATTTGTTCAACAATTGGGCCATTTTGTAGAATAAAGGACTTTTTACTTTTACTGTCACTTTGATCGGTAATTTTCACCTGTTTTAAGTGCTATTTTGCACTTCAGAATACAAGAGTTTTGGACATAGAAGGCAGGTGAGCAATTTAAAAATACAAAAACGAAAAAGCATCTTGCAACTATAGGGACAGATTGTTGAGTAAAGAAATGATTGTTTTATGTTAAACTGAAAAGAAGGTAGTAATAGTTAAAAAAGTAAAAAAATGCAAGATTATAAGGTTTTAGACTAGGTTTCTATGAAAGGTGGGCATATAAGACATGGCATATCAAGTTCTAACAGATTCTGACGTTTTGAGATTGACTAGAATGAAACCCGTCATCGAAGCAATTGAGCGCGTTTTTCGTGAACAAGCAAACGCAACCCTTGTTTCACCACCTCGATTTCAATTGGAGACGGAGAATGGAAACTTAGTTTTCACTGCTGGCGCCGCAACGGAGACTGAAAAAGTTATAGGCTTTCGAGTTTACGATACTTATTCAAACGATCATTCGGGTCACGAACAACTGGTATCTGTGTTTGATTCCGTGACAGGTGTATTCAAAGGCGTTATTATTGGCAATTTACTTGGTGCCCTTCGCACGGGCGCAATTGGAGGAGCTGCCATTAATGCCATGTCTCGGTCAGATGCTGAACAGCTAGCGATAATTGGAACAGGTATACAAGCTCGTACTCAGTTAGAAGCTGCTATAGCTATTCGTGATATTAAACGGGTTATGGTTTACAGTCGCAATGATAATAATCGAAAGAAGTTTGCCGAAGAAATGTCTGAAAAACTTGATATGGATGTAATTTCTATGGATTCACCCCAAAAGTGTGTGGAGAAGGCAGATATCATCATCTGTGCTACAAATAGTCGTTCACCAGTGATAGATGCGGATTGGTTAAAACCGGGTGTACATATCAATACTGTTGGACCAAAATCGATGAATGGACATGAGTTGCCCATAGAAGTAGCTGGTAAAAGTTCCGTAATTACTACAGACTCCCTTGAACAGTTACGTGCCTATTCAACACCTCACTTCTTAACCAATACTCCTTATGAACAGAATATTGTACAGCTTTCGGACATCATAACTGGAAAAACATTGGGTAGAACTTCAATCAGTGATGTTACATTGTTTTGTTCCGTCGGACTTTCTGGAACTGAAGTGGTTGTTGCGCATGAGATAATGAAAATGGCTTAAAAATAAACAAGGATTTGAAATACCACAACCTATATGATTGATGAATCTTCCATAATTGGACGTGATTCTTTACTTCTTTAGATCAGAGCTGTCTTTAAGGCAGCTTTTTTTATGGAACCAACGGGGTAGGATAGTTCAACAAGGGTTGTTTATTTTTATCTTTTTAAGAGAGATAATATTATGTTTTTGGAGGGAATTATGAGGGAAATTACTTTGTCTAATGGAAAAACAGTTGAAGTCGAATGTTTAAGTTGTGCTCTAACAAGAGGGGAAATAGAGCCGGATGGTGGTGTAATAGTCGAAACTGAACATTTTCATGCTCACCAAGACGTTGCATATCCTATTAAAGGTTTAGTAATTTTAGCATCTAAACGTCATATTAAGTGTTTTGACGAGTTAAATGACTTAGAAAAGGTTGATTACATAAACTTATTATCTAAGATTAGAAAAGCTCAAAGGGAAGTATTAGGGATTGAACATGTTTATTACTTTTATAATGAAGATACTACCCACCATTTTCATACTTGGATGGTTCCTCGATATGAATGGATGTACGATTTTGGACGTTCGGTAGAATCTGTTAGACCAGTTTTGCTCCATGCAAGAAACAAATTGAATAATGATGAAAATGTAAAAAGTGTAATTGATGGAATTAAGGCTTTAAAAAAAGAACTATACACTTAATCCTTCCTTGTCCCACTAATAGTTGCTTTACTTGGATAAGAGAGTTGATTTGGCAGCTCTTTTTCTTATGGCACTAACGGGGCAGTATAGTTCTATAAGAAATTGGTTTATTATGGTATAATTTTTAGGTGATTGTCTTCAATACTTTATTGACTAAAATAAATAATATGATAGCCGCCATCGTTTTTCTATTTATAGGTTCGTCGTGTGACAAAGAGTTCCAGTTATTTCTGGGAGAATAATAAGGAGTAAATATATGAAAAAATTTTTTAGTTTAATTTGTGGATTGTTATTTGCCTTTTCTTTAACAGGGTGCTTAGGAGAAGATTATGATTTTACTCCTCCTAGCGTTACACTTACTCCTACACTCTCTAATAGCGATATCAAATTAAAAGTAGCGAATATAGATTGGAAATCTGATAAAGAATATAAGAAAGAAACGAAAGATATTCTATCACTTGCAAGGAAACAAAAACAAGTAAGCATTAATTCTGGTCAACACGATTATTATATAGACTTTGATAGTCAAGACTTTAAGATTGAAAAAATAAGTATTTGGGTATGGAAGCAGGATAAGAAGGTAGAATTGGAAGTTGATAAAAATCTCAACTTCAATTTCCCAAAAGAAAAAGGAGAATATCTAATAGAAGTGGACCTTCTTACGGATAACGGAAGTGCTGAATATGTAGGTAATATAGCCATTAAGTAGTGGATAACATCCTCCAATTAACATAAGCTTTTGTTTGATAAGACCATCGAAATTTAATGGTCTTTCTTTATGTATAAATATCAACTTTATAAGAGCTTAAAATAATAATATGTTCAAATGAAATAATACACTGTTTGTGATGTTTATCACTTAAACTAACGGGTGCTTTACTTCTATATGGGCTGGAAACAGCTCCATATCTTCTGCAACTAAAGGGCAGGTTAGTTCCATAAGGAATACTAATATTAGATCTAACGAGGAACTTATTTTAAGGAGGAAAACATGAGCTTGGAGCATGATTTTCACCTTATTTCTAAGACAACTGATATAAACGTCAGTTCTATAAAAGAACAAAAAAATCTCTAATCTAAGCTTTTAGAGATTTTTTTAATGCAAAAACACAACTTTTATTTAGCTAATACGTCTAAGTATTGAACATTCAAGAAAAGGAGGGTTGGTAACTTGTCAGAGTACAGAAAAGAAGAAATTACAGATTGGTATGACCAACATAGTAAATCCATTTTAAGCTTTATTTTATTG
>NZ_JVPL01000006.1:0-15301 GCF_001054655.1 Bacillus sp. 220_BSPC | reverse complement strand
CCTGCGGGGTCTCCCTTGGCCACGCTTTTCCCGCAGGAGTCTCGTACCTTCCGTTCCAATCACTGGAACTTCTTTTTTAAGAAATATTGTAGGGAAACTGGCTCCTCTTCTCCAATTCGTCTTTAGTCTGGCGGTTTCATCAATTTTTCGGCAAAAGGAGTTCCGAATTGCTCTCGCCTCGAACCAAAATTTAAAAAGTAAACTAGATTATCCTTCAGTATTCCTTAAAGGATTGAAGAAATGTGCGACACTCCTGCCGAATAACTGGGTAGCCGAGACCCCACAGGGGCTTGCTTTGATGAGGCTTGGCAGGCAGTCGGCGGAAAGGGAGCGGATCTTTGAAATCAACTGGAATGTTTTATTGAAAAAACTGAAGGCAAACTCACTTTAGGAATTGTCTACAGGCTATAAGAGAGCGGATTCTACACCCGCTCTCTTTTTTAATTTGTAAAAATAAATAGAAATTTTAGAGAAGTATCTTGTATAATGAGTAGGTACTAAGAGTTCATAATTGGAGGGGAAGAATATGAAGCGTGAAGACTTATTGGCTCCGGAACATTACAACTTAGTGAGTGAAATGGAACGTTATGCAAAAGATCCAGGTAAAGTTGCCGTACTTTGGGAGAACGAAACCGGAGATAAAAAACAACTTACATATGAGAATTTATTAAAAAGTGCAAATAAAATTGGAAATGCCTTCAAGAAAAAAGGACTGGGTAAAGGTGATACGGTCCTCATCATAATCCCCCGTTTGGTGGAAGCTTATCAAGTGTATTTAGCCGCATTGAAAATTGGCATGATTGTCATCCCTTGTTCTGAAATGCTTCGTGCGAAGGACTTGCAGTACCGAGTCAACCATGGTGATGTCAAAGGAATCATCAGTTATCATGAATATACTGACGAATTGAATGAAATAGAAGGAGCGGAAAGCCTCCTGAAGTTTTCAATCGGAAAACGAATCGAAAATTGGCTGGATTTGAATGAGCTCGCCGATGAGGAATCCGATCAGCTGACCATGGCTGACACGAAGAGTGAGGATATGGCATTCTTATCGTATACTTCCGGAACGACAGGGAATCCAAAAGGGGTCGTCCATACACATGGATGGGCTTATGCCCATTTGAAAACGTCTGCTGCAAACTGGCTCGGGATCAGCGAAACGGATGTCGTTTGGGCAACGGCAGGCCCAGGGTGGCAAAAGTGGATCTGGAGTCCTTTCCTGGCGGTTCTGGGGACAGGAGCGACAGGCCTTGCCTATCATGGAAAGTTCGAGGCGAAAAAATATCTTCAGCTGCTACAGGACTACAAAGTGAATGCATTATGCTGCACGCCAACCGAATATCGATTGATTGCAAAGGTGGATAACCTTGATGATTATGATTTATCCCATCTTCACAGTGCTGTATCGGCGGGAGAGCCTTTAAATCAAAAAGTGTTCGAGGTCTTTAAGAACCATTTCCAGATTGAAGTGCGTGATGGGTATGGACAGACCGAAAATACCTTGTTGGTTGGTGTAACGAAAGGCATGGAAATTAAATTGGGCTCAATGGGCAAACCGACTCCGGGCAACCATGTGGAAATCATCGATGATTCCGGTAAACCTTGTTCGCCTGGCGTAGTGGGGGATATTGCCGTACATGTCGATACACCTGCCCTATTTAAGGAATATTTTAAAGATCCCGAGCGGACATCGCAGCAGTTCCGCGGGGACTATTATATCACCGGCGATCAAGCGAAAAAGGATGAGGATGGTTATTTCTGGTTTGAGGGTCGTTCTGATGATATCATCATCAGTTCGGGATATACGATCGGACCGTTTGAAGTGGAAGATGCACTCGTTAAGCATCCATATGTTAAAGAGTGTGCCGTTATAGCAAGTCCTGATGAAATAAGGGGAAATGTGGTCAAGGCGTATGTCGTCTTGATGGATGATATCGATCCGAACAGCCAGGACTTGATCAAGACGCTTCAATCGCACGTGAAAGAATTGACTGCTCCATATAAATATCCAAGGAAAATCGAATTTTTAGAAGAGCTGCCCAAAACGACATCAGGTAAAATCAAACGGGTGGATTTACGGAAAAGGGAAGAAGCACTTCTTAACAATTGATCGAAATGCATGACCGTCAGCCTCCAAGGCTGGCTTTTTTTTATTGACAGGGGCTTGGGTAAAAGCGTAAATATGGGAATTCATGATATGAGATGGTACACTTACTGCATATCTGCACAGTAACAATCATTTAATAAGGAGTGTAAAGCCGGAATGGGAACGTTATGGTTCAATGGGTCGATTTATACGATGGTTAAAGAAAATGAACAAGTGGAGGCAGTCTTCACTGAAAAGGGGGTAATTGTTGATACCGGCAGCCTGGACCATTTGAAAAATGAACATGCCGGCAATATTTCCAGGGAAATCGACTTAAAAGGACAAACGATGCTGCCGGGATTAGTGGATAGTCACC
Organism: Bacillus sp. 220_BSPC; assembly: GCF_001054655.1. Classification (NCBI taxonomy): domain Bacteria; kingdom Bacillati; phylum Bacillota; class Bacilli; order Caryophanales; family Bacillaceae; genus Bacillus; species Bacillus sp. 220_BSPC. Next base: position 12,839 of record NZ_JVPL01000006.1, on the reverse strand, counting down.
TTCATTTGGTCGGACATGGTGAAAGGCTGCTTCGTCTAGACCTCTCTTTGATGGATAGCAGGGAGTCGATCATGGAATCCTTGAAGGAAAAGTGCTCAAAGACCCCGGCCGGAAAGTGGATCGTTGCCGAAGGGTGGAATGAAAATGAATGGCCGAGACCTGAATTGATATTACGGGATGAGCTTGACGCGATATCGGCAGATCATCCCATCGTATTGAAAAGGATCTGCCGTCATGCCTTGGTGGTCAATTCGCGCGCCCTTTTGGAAGCGGATATTAAAGAAGATATAAAAGAACCTTCAGGCGGGGTGATCTGCCGTTATCCTGACGGACGTTTAAATGGATTATTTAAAGAAAGCCAGGCGCAGAACCTCATTTTAGACAGCCTTCCCGGCATTGATCAAGAGTATATCGAAAACGCGCTCACAGAGGCCATAGAAGACGCATATAAGCTAGGTTTGACTGGGGGGCATACCGAGGACCTCCATTACTACAATGGCTTCATGCCGACATATCAGGCGTTTAAATCGGTAATCGAGGACCGGGAAATGGCCTTTCGCGCCAACTTGCTCGTCCATCACGAAGCGTTTGAAGAAATGCTGGCAGCAGGCGGCGGCTATCAGAAAGGTACGCGATATATCAAATTCGACAGCATGAAGATCTTTACCGACGGCTCCTTAGGCGGACGCACAGCCCTGTTGAGCGAACCTTATGTAGATCAAAAGAATACGAATGGAGTCGCGATATTCACTGAAAACGAGCTTCAGGAATGGGTGGAAAAAGCAAGGGCTGCCGGAATGCCGATTGCTGTCCATGCGATTGGCGATCTCGCTTTTGAATACGTCTTGAATGCAATTGAAGCCCTCCCCCCGAAAAAGGGACAGAGGGACCGGCTCATCCATGCGCAGATTGTTCGGCCGGAGCTTTTGGAGCGGGCGGCGAAGCTGCCGGTAATCTTTGATATCCAACCGGGGTTCGTTCCGTCCGATTTTCCGTGGGTGGAAGAAAAGGTGCCAGCCGATCTATTGGAATCCTCCTATGCCTGGAGAACCTATTTGAATTTGGGCATCATTTGTGCGGGAGGATCGGATGCACCCATTGAACCATTAAATCCGATTTTGGGCATTCATGCAGCTGTCACAAGGATGAAAATCAACAGTGAGGACCGTACCGTATATGGTTTGTCTGAAAGGCTTTCCGTTTTCGAGGCTTTCGCATTGTATACCAAAGGGAGTGCTGCAGCAATCGGCCAGGAAAAACGCCGCGGTGTGATCAATAAAGGGTACGATGCCGATTTTACCGTGTTTAATCTGGATGTCTTTGCTGTTGCACCGGATGATCTCCTGAAAGCTGAGGCGGTCATGACGGTCATCGATGACAAAATCATGTATGATAAAAATTAACAGTTGCAAAAAAAGAAATGGAAATACAAAATTGTTAGATGGAATTAGATAAAGGAATGTAAATGGAAAGAAGGCTTGTTATGAAAGTGGATCAACAAAAAGAAGGGGCGATTTATGCAGCCCTTTCTTACATGATGTGGGGAGTTGTGCCGGTTTACTGGAAGTTCCTTCAGGGAGTCGGTGCAATAGAAATTTTAGCTCAGAGGGTATTATGGTCTTTCGTGTTCATGCTGGTTTTATTGATGTTCATGAAAAAATGGCAGGCGTTTCTTGATTATGTCAAAAACATAATGGGAAATCCGAAACTCTTTACGGCATTGCTAACGGCGTCACTGCTTGTTACAGCTAATTGGGGAGTGTTCATATGGGCCGTTAACTCAGGACGGATCCTCGACACGAGCCTTGGATATTATATCAATCCGCTCGTCAGTGTACTATTGGGAGTGATAGTCTTAAAAGAAAAATTGAGCGGGGCCCAAATCATTTCATTCCTGCTTGCAGGAATCGGAGTCTTGATCCTTGGCATTCATTTCGGCACGATCCCGTGGATCTCTCTTGTTTTGGCCATGACCTTTGGATTATACGGTCTGGCAAAAAAAATGATCAAGGCCGAATCGGCAATCGGGCTGACGCTTGAAACGATGATGGTAACGCCTCTGGCCCTAGGTTACCTGATTTACTTGATGAACAGGTCGGAAATGCAATTCTTTACAGACGGAAGCACAAGCTTGCTGTTGGTGGGCGGCGGGATTGCCACGGCATTGCCTCTTTTATATTTTGCAAAAGGGGCGGAGAAGATCCCGTTATCGATGCTTGGCATTTTTCAGTATATCGCTCCGACCTTATCTTTATTGATCGGGGTATTCGTCTATCATGAAAGTTTCACCAAAGCACATCTTTTAGCCTTTTTGTTCATATGGTCAGCTTTGGCTGTTTATACACTATCCATAACGAAATGGGGGCAGGCAAGTGCCCGCAGGTTCAAAGGCAAAGGGAATATTGGTGCGTGAAAAGAAAAAAATGCTTGGGGAGATTTCTGCCCAAGCATTTTTTTTTATGTCGTTACTCAATAAAACGGTTTTATGGCATAGGCGAAATGCCAGGGTCATGAAAGGTATATCTTCGAACCTATTTCAGAAACAATACAATTGGAAAGGCAGGCAGGACTGTTATCGGGATTGGCACGGGGGGAATTCAGTTGGAATTGTCTATAGAAGGAACTATCCAGGAAAATGATATGTGTTGTCAGGAATGCTGATATGGTGGCGTACGGCTTTCTATTGCTATTTAATTCATCGATGATTCCCTGTGCAGTGGTAATCCCGATCCCGTGGCCATAAAAGAGGTTATTCCCTAATAATATGGCATTTTCACCTTGCCATTCAGGGGTTGCCAAGTCGTGATCAGGGTTTTTGAAGTAAACGCAATCACCTGGTAAATAGTCCCTTCCCTGGTGAACGTTGAGAGCCATATTCCTTGGAGGGCGCCAGTCATATAAAAATAGGTCTGAAAAAAGATAGTCGAAATTCCTGGGGCCGATTAAATCCAAAATCGCCTTTAAAAAAGTGACGACTATTGCTGTCCCGCATTCGAAGGCATAAAGCCCCCCATTCATGAAAATGTCAACGAGCGCATCATGAGGGAGAATCCCTGGCTGAAGGGTGAAGGTGCCATCCTTTGAAAGGTGCCAATAACGCTGATTGGATTGAGACTCCTCAAGTGTGGAAAATTCCGGCCCGCTTTTATCCAACGCAATAGCTGCCTCTATGACCCGGTTCCTCAGCTGTATCTCGAAATTAAAATCCCCAAAGTTCCGGTATTCAAAAACGTTAGAATCTTCCGCCAAGCATTGAAGAGTTTCAAGCGATCTGGCAGAGGCTGCACCTGGTTGGATTTGACTGACATCTAACCATTTGTGATTAATCTTTATCATGACATATCCACCTTTTGCTTATGAAATTAAGGGTTTAATAAAACCAGTAAACAAAAATGTCTACACGTAATGCTCATTATATGAATGCTTGCAAAGAAATGACTATTTGGAACGTGTCCGCCACCGTTGCAGCTAGGAATGATTGGAACGGAAAGAGGCAGAACTATTTTGCTTTCAATGATTTTCGTTCCAAAAGATGTTTTGCAAGATATCCTGAAGTGCAAGGAATACCTTTCAAATTAGAGAGTAGAAGCAAATTAGTATTCCTTTTTCCCTATGAATTGATATAATGAGAGAGAAAAGTTCATATGTGCGAGAAATGTAGGGGGGCCAGTACTGCTGGCTGAGATTGCATCCATTAGATGCTGACTCTTTGAACCTGATCTGGGTGATGCCAGCGGAGGGAACATATTATGACTGATTTTCTGTTTTGTATGTTAACGTCCGAATTCATCTTCGGGCGTTTTTTGCTTTTTATCCAGTATTTGAATAGCCCTGGAGCCCCATCATGGTTCCGGCATATGAATCTTATAAGATGTGTAGGAGGATAATGACTTGAATAAATTCTTACCACTGTTAACTTCGTTCTTCCTTTTAGCTGGATGCGGAGCAGGCGGAACTAATGAAAAAGAAGAAGCATCTAAAAATGAAGAATTAAAAAAGGTATCGGTCGTGCTCGATTGGACACCGAATACAAACCATACAGGATTGTATGTAGCCAAGGAAAAAGGTTATTTTAAAGAACAAGGTCTTGATGTGGAAATTATCATGCCAGGTGAAGCTGGTGCTGATAAGCTTGTCGCTTCAGGGAAATCTGAATTTGGCGTGAGCTACCAGGAGGGCATAACACAGGCCCGCGTGCAGGGCGTGCCGATTGTTTCGGTAGCTGCCGTCATCCAGCATAATACCTCGGGATTCGCTTCCCCAGAGGAAAAGGACATTACGACTCCCAAGGATTTTGAAGGGAAGACTTATGGCGGCTGGGGATCTCCGGTTGAAAAGGCCATTATTGATTCACTCATGAAAAAGGAAAATGCGGATGTAAATGAAGTGGACATAGTCAATACAGGGGACATGGATTTTTTCACTTCTGTTAAAAGGGATATAGATTTTGCCTGGATTTATTATGGTTGGACAGGCATTGAGGCCGAGCTGCGGAATGAAAAGCTTAATATGGTGTACTTAACCGAATACTCTGATAAGCTTGATTACTATACGCCTGTTTTGACTACAAATGAAAAGATGATAAAAGAAGATCCCGAGACTGTTAAAGCATTCGTTCATGCAGCTTCGAAAGGGTACCAGTTTGCGATTAAGAATCCTGATGATGCAGCGGATATGTTAATCGAGTCTGCACCGGATCTTGATCCAAAACTGGTGAAGAGAAGCCAGGAGTGGCTTGCAGACAAGTATCAGGATGATGCTCCGCGATGGGGTGAACAAAAGCTTGAAATTTGGAAGAATTACAGTGAGTGGATGACTGAAAATAAGCTTCTTGAAGGTGATTTCGATCCTGAAAAGGCATTTACCAATGAATTTTTACCAAACTAGGAGGAGATACAATGGCCAATTCATTAATTAGTATACAAATTATTCCTAAAGGGGAAAATGTCATCCCTATGGTCGATGAAGCAATCAAGATCATTGAAGAATCAGGTGTCAAGTATGAGGTTCACCCGCTAGAAACGACAATGGAGGGGGAACTTTCCGAGCTTTTTGCCGTGATAGAAAAAATGAATGTAAGAATGATTGAAATAGGATCGCCGAATGTCATTTCACAAGTGAAAATATTATATCAGCCAAGCGGGATTACGATGGATACGTTAACGGAGAAATATCGGGCATGATCGGAAGGGGAATTTGGAAGAAGGGGGCTCCCTTCTTTCTTTTATTATTGTTGCTGATAGTATGGGAGTCAGTGACAGTCTTATTGAAAGTTGAAGAATGGCTGCTTCCCGCTCCATCGGCCATTTTCATTGAAGGAATTGAGTCGTCCCGCAATCTTTACGGACACCTTATATCCACAACCGAGCTTGCGTTGTCGGGATTTTTTATTGGAAGTTGCATCGGCTTATTGATCGCGGCAATCCTACACCTATTTCCAGGTGTGAAGGACGCGGTTTATCCTCTGCTCATACTATCACAAAATATACCCATCATTGTTTTGGCGCCGCTTTTGGTGATCTGGTTTGGCTTTGGCATGCTGCCTAAGTTAATCGTGATTTCACTTGTATGTTTTTTTCCGGTTGCGGTTGCATCATTGGACGGTTTTCGCCAGACACCATACGAGCTTAAGCATTATTTCAAGATGATGGGAGCGGGAAAAAACCAGTTATTTTGGAAGCTGGAACTTCCTCACTCGATCCCGTTCATTTTCTCCGGCCTGAAAATTTCAGCTACCTATAGTGTAATGGGTGCAGTTATTTCGGAATGGCTTGGGGCAAAATCGGGGATTGGTGTTTATATGACTCTCGCTTCTTCAGCGTTCAGGACAGATCGGGTGTTTGTAGCCATTTTCATCATTATGGGAATGAGCCTGATCTTTTTTGGAATCATCACTTTCCTGGAGAAATACTTGGTTTCTTGGAAGAGAAAGGAGGGCGAAAAGGATGAAGCTGGAAATTAAAGACGTCTCCTATTCTTTCGATGGCAAGCAGAATATTTTGGAGAATATGAATTTCCATGTGAATGATGGGGAATTTGTCACGATCCTTGGGCCATCGGGAAGCGGTAAAAGTACATTGTTCCACTTGATCGGCGGCATTTTGAAGCCTGATCATGGCATCATTTCACTGGATGATAAAAAGATAAATGGCTTAAAGGGCCATATCAGCTATATGCCTCAGCAGCCTTCCCTTTTACCTTGGAGAACGATATTGGAAAATGTTTTGCTTGGAAGTGAACTTACTGGGACCAGAGATAAAGAAAAGGCAAAAACCCTTTTGATGAAAGCTGGTTTAGAAGAATACGATAAAGCATATCCGCATGAATTATCTGGAGGCATGAAGCAAAGGGCCGCATTCATTCGGAGTATCTTAAGTCCACAGGACTTGATGTGCCTGGACGAACCCTTTTCTGCCTTGGATGAACTGACAAGATTGCAAATGCAACAATGGCTGTTGTCGGTATGGGAAGAAAATCGGAGGTCGGTGCTTTTTGTCACTCACAGCATAGATGAAGCGGTTTTCCTATCAGATAGAATTTATGTGTTATCAGCAAAACCGGCTGCTGTCATCAAAGAAGTGAAAGTTCCATTTTCAAGGCCAAGACGAGAAGAACAGCTTCTTAGTGATGAATTTATTCATTTGAAGAGAGAATTATATGCAGCACTCAAGCCAACTTTCACTACTTAAGTAAGGAGGCGAAACCATTTGAGAATCATCGACAGCCATATCCATTTGGATAAGTATGATGTTGTTAAGCGGAAGCAGATCCTGAAAGACATGGAAAAGGTACAGCTGGAATCCTTGCTGACTGTTTCCATGAATTTGGCTTCTTCGATTAACAATTATCAGCTTTCACTTAAAGATTCACGAATTAAGCCTGCCTTTGGTTTTCATCCAGAGCAGCCACTCCCGAGTGATGAAGAAGTGAATGAATTATTGAACTGGATGCGGGAACATCGTCACAATATGGTTGCCATAGGCGAGGTCGGGCTGCCCTATTACTTAAGGCAGGAAAACCCAAATATTGATAACTCAGCGTACATAGTGATACTGGAGAGGTTCCTGACCTTAGCTAAAGAGATTGAAAAGCCGGTCATCCTTCATGCCCTCCATGACGATGCACCTATCGTTTGCGACCTTTTGGATAAGCATCAAATCACAAGGGCACACTTTCATTGGTTTAAAGGCGATATCCGGACAGTTGAAAGAATGGCGGAAAAGGGCTACCTCATTTCGATTACACCTGATGTTTGTTATGAGAGGGAAATACAGGAATTAGTTTCGGCCTATCCACTTAAGCTGATGATGATAGAAACGGATGGACCATGGCCGTTTGAAGGGGTTTTCAATGGGGAATGGACCCATCCCGGCATGATGCATGACAGTGTGCGTCAAATTGCTTCGATTAAAGGATTGCCGTTTGAGGATGTCTATGAAGCCCTTTATCGAAATACGAAAGATTTTTATCATATATAAAGGTACCGGTTATCATATCCGGTACCTTTTTTCGTTTAGAGAAAGGTCCTTTTAACCTTTTCCCAAAAGGAATTGTCTTTTAGCTTTACTGTCTTGATGACTTTACCGCTTAACCGGACTTTAACCTTTTCGACATGATTGATGCTTAACGCTTCATTGTCCATTCCGACGATCGGGTAGCTTGGTCCGTTTTGTTCAAGGTGGACGGTCAACGTCTTAGCGCCGCTTAGGATGAATGAGGAGCCTAGGGTCCGATAGGTATTATTATTGACGGAAGCAAGCTCGCTCACTTGGAAGCAAGGGAGAAGGGGATCCACAACGGCCCCATTGACCGATTTATTATAGGCAGTGCTTCCGGTCGGAGTCGCAATGATGATCCCGTCCCCGCGAAAAGTTTCAAAATGGAGTTGATCAATGAAAATATCCATGATGAACGTTTTGGTGATCGAAGAGCGGATACTGAGTTCATTAAGGGCATAAAAGGAGGGCTGATCGTCCAATTGGATAGAGATGGTTGGATATTTACGCACCTCGATTTGCTCCCTTGTCATGGCATCAATCATTTTATCACTGTCTTCCAAGTGGAAATCGCAATACATATTCAAGTTTCCTGTCGTGGAAATGCCCGCATATAAACAGTCATCCCTGAACCCGGTTTTACGGGCTGCCTGCAGGAATGTGCCGTCATCACCGATGCTTACGATGATGTTCGCTTTTGTGAAATCCTGGATGACTTCATACGAATGTTGCTTCGCCAAGTCTGATAAGTATTCAACCTTGCTAAGCATCTCAGCATTCGGTGCATGGAAAAAATAAATATTCCTTCGATTGCTCATCATGTTTCCCCCCTAGTATGTATGGTGATGAAAGGGCTTTCTATATCCTGTTTACGATAAATGCAATTTGTGCAAAATGGACCAATGCATTTCCAATTTGAGGATTCTTTGCTACAATTTTATATGTCTTAGTTTATCATGGAATAAAACATTTTTGGTATTAGTTCGTATGGTAAGAAGGATACATATATTTAAGGGGGAAAACAGATGAATGGAAAGCGTTGGGCTGCACTTGGAATCGCAGCCGTTTTATTTTTTGTTTCTATTGCTGTAGGGGCGGCCACTACTCTATTTACAGCGGATACGGAAAATATCATTGATGAATTATTTGCTTCCGAAAGTGCATTTTACGAGGAAGTCATAGAAGGCGATGATTACACTAATGTTATTGCCGTATTTGATGTAGAGGGCACGATTCAAGATACAGGAGAAGCCTCATTACTTAGTTCAACAACATATAATCACCGTGCCTTCATGGATAAGCTGAAGATGGCAGAGGAAAATGATGATATCAAAGGAATCATCCTTCGGGTGAATTCTCCAGGCGGCGGTGTCGTCGAAAGTGCAGAGATTCATGAAAAGATCCTTGATATCAAGAAAGTGAAAAAACCTGTTTATGTATCAATGGGGTCTATGGCTGCTTCAGGCGGATATTATATTTCTGCACCAGCCGATAAGATTTATGCCAGCCCAGAAACGATGACCGGTTCACTTGGAGTCATCATGCAGGGGTATAATTACGAGAAATTGGCCAAGAAGTATGGTGTTGAGTTCCAAACCATCAAAAGCGGACCACACAAAGATATTATGAGTCCAACCCGGGAAATGACTGGTGAAGAACGTGAAATACTCCAAGGCATGATCGATAATTCTTATGATCAATTTGTAAAAATCATTGCAGACGGCCGCGGTATGACTGAGAAGGAAGTAAGGGAAATTGCCGATGGCCGCATTTATGATGGACGCCAGGCTAAAGAAAACCATCTTATCGATGATTTCGGCCATTTGGATGATGTAATTGCCGCTATGAAAACTGATATCGGTAAAAAGGATGCTCAAGTTATCCGTTATACAGATGAGGCAGGTTTCGGTTCATTATTCAGTATGGGTGCGCAAAAAATGTTGGGAAATGATGTGGAAACGGCAGTCTTGACAAAAATCCTTTCCTCTTCAAATTCTCCACGCTTAATGTATTTGTATGCGGAATAGGGGGGCTGAAGGATGACGGAACGAAATGAAAACAATGAACAAATCGCTTCATCCAATCTAATGGCAGATCAAGAGGTTCCCGTTCAGCAGGAATTTACACCAGCCAAAAAGGCCGTGGATGATGACGAAGTCAAGAAAGTGCATTTTGCAGGTTTTTGGATGAGGTTTTGGGCCTATTTAGCGGATCTATTGGTTATCGGAAGCTTGAACCGGATCTTGATTCATCCCATCTTTAAATTTTATGAAGGGACAGATGACCTTTGGTTCTCCGCAGAGGGGTTCTTAACGGGGGTCGTATTCTTCCTATACTTTGTTTTGATGACCAAATTCTGGAACCAAACCCTAGGCAAGATGATTTTCGGGCTGAAAGTCGTTGCCTTGAAGGAAGAGAAAAAAACCATTTCATGGGGTACGATATTGTTCAGGGAGCTGATTGGCCGCTATATTTCAAAGGTCACTTGGATTGGCTATCTCTTGGCAGGCCTATTACCGAAGAAACAGGCTTTGCATGATGTCTTTGCTGACACGGGCGTTGTGTTGATCAGAAGATGATTTTTTTCATTCATAAATCTGTAAGAGCGTGATTTTCGCTTTTACAGGTTTATTTTTTTTGCATATGCCGATAATGATAGGCTGAAGGGGTGTGGGTGCATGAAGTGGCTTTTGTTGATTATGGGTATCCTCATTTTGGTGCTGCTTATTGTTGTTTTCACTAAAGTAAAAGTGTCCATCGACTACAAACGTGTCCAAAAGAATGACCTAATACATATTAAATTATCAGCTTGGTACGGGCTTTTTCACTATACATTCAAGGTTCCGGTCATGAAAATGGAAGATGACTCGGCAACCGTAGTTGTAAAGGAAGAGCAAGAAATGAACGGAAAAACAAAAAAGGAAGAAAAGAAAAAAATCACAGCCGAAGATTTGCGTGACGGATTCGCAGACATTCTGGAAATGCTTCAGCATATAATCGGATTCCATAAGATCGTCCGTCAATTCGCTGGGAAAGTCCAAGTCAAAAAATTCACCTGGCATAGTAAGGTCGGTACTAAAAACGCTGCACACACCGGTGTTTTAACTGGTGCATGCTGGGCACTTAAAGGTTCAATCATCGGTTTGCTGACAACCTATTTCAACTTTCGGATCATGCCCTCCTATTCCATTACACCCGACTTTCAGAGATGGCAGGCAAACACGTCGATTTCCTGCATATTACAATTCAGAATCGGGCAGGCTATGGTGACTGGAATAAAACTGCTTCGTTATTGGAAAGGCGGAAAGCCGCATTTCAAGTCGAGGAAATTAGCGAAGCTATCAGATGATTCCAATAAACAATCGTTCTAGAGTGGAGGGAATTTAAATGTCAGATCATCCGATCCAAGGTTTAATGAAAGAAGCTATGGAAAATCTTAAAGAAATGGTCGATGTGAACACGATCATTGGTGATCCGGTAGAAACTCCGGATGGAAGTGTCATTTTAACCGTATCCAAAGTGGGGTTTGGTTTTGCAGCCGGTGGCAGCGAATTTGTGATGGATGGAAACCATCAAGGACAGCAAGGTGGTTCCAAGCAGCCTTTTGGCGGCGGTAGCGGCGGTGGGGTTTCCATAACGCCAATTGCCTTTTTGATTGTCGGCTCCCATGGAGTGAAAATGATTCATCTCGATGAAGGGACGCATCTTCTCGAAAAAATGATGGATTTAGCTCCTCAAGTCGTCGATAAGATTCAGTCCATGCTATCAAAGAAAGACAATAATCAAAAGCAAGGCAATAATCAAAACCAAAAAAATAATCAATACCAAGGCGGCAGTCAACCAGCTGTGAACAGATACCAAGAACCTAAACAGGATATAGACTTCTAATTGCGACTCGGCATCCGCCGAGTTTTTCTTTTTGCTGCATTCTTCCACTACACAAAAAAAGCTCGGATGCAGAACTTGTGCAAGCACCATTCACATTTCCTGATTCAATTAATTGCAAAATTCCGGCAAAACAAATATTATTATGCTTGTACATATAGCAGAAAAGGGAGGAATTATTAATGGCTTCAGTTACATTTAAAAACAACCCGATCACTTTAGTGGGACAAGAACTAAAAGTTGGGGACAAAGCACCTGATTTTACAGTATTGGCTAATGACTTATCACCGGTTACTTTAAGCGACTCCAAAGGTTCTGTCCGCATTATCAGCGTTGTTCCATCCGTGGATACAGGCGTATGTGATGCACAGACACGTAAATTCAATGAAGAAGCGGCAAAATTGGATAATGTGAAAGTACTGACGATCAGTAACGACCTTCCTTTCGCGCAAAAACGCTGGTGTGCTGCCAGCGGCTTGGACAATGTTCAAGTTCTTTCCGATCACCGTGACCTTTCATTCGGTGAAGCATATGGTGTCGTCATGCAAGAACTTCGTCTATTGGCTCGCTCTGTATTCGTTGTGAACAGCTCTGATGAAATCACATATGTAGAATATGTGAGTGAAGGTACCAACCATCCAAATTACGAAGGTGCAATCGAAGCGGCGAAAGCGGCAAAATAAGATGCGAATTTAAGAAACCGGGCACAATGTGCCCGGTTTTTTGTTATAATGTTGATTTTCTTGTTGATAAACACCTTGTCGTTGAAGTGGACAGGTCCTTTTTAGGATTTAATGTTCATTGGAGTTTTGTCGATCGATACTTTTCATTTCTATTGAAGGGTATCATTTTTTATATCTGGATTAAGTTAAGGCTCGAAAGTCGGACCATTTTGTGGTAAAACAACCTTACCAGACCATTCCTGACCATTAGGTGTTCCAACTCTTATGTCAATTTCATTAGGCCACGATGGCATTTGTCTTGGTCCTGGGAAAAACCCCGCTTGTTGCCCTGCTCGAAATCCTTCTCGATACCCCTGTCGATACCCTTGTCGAAATCCTTGTCGAAAACCTTGTTGAAACCCCTGCTGTTGCCTGTTAAATTCATCTGCTGACTGAATATCATGTTGCTGATTTATCGGATTAACCTGCCCATGATAGTTTTGATATTGATTATCCATATATAATCACCACCTCATGCATGGTATTCTGTTTGGGCCTTCATTGAGCCTATCCAAGTAATAAAAAAATACAGGGCAACAACACAACCTGTATTTGAGTTTTTGGACAAAAGATTTCTATCTAAATTTCAAAACAAAGTTGATTGGACGTAAGGTACGAGACTCCTGCGGGGAAAGCGTGTCCAGGGGATACCCCGCAGGAGGCGCAAGCCGAGGGCAGACCGCCCGCGGAAAGCGAGTGCCTGGAACGGAAATCAAGTCCCCCAATAACATTTCAT
>NZ_JVPL01000041.1:0-201 GCF_001054655.1 Bacillus sp. 220_BSPC | reverse complement strand
CTCGCAGCCAACGGCCTCGGTGAAGCGGCCACAGGCAAAGACATGTTCGGGCAACCAGCTAACCGAGGAACAGCGCCAGAACGGCCTGTTAATGGCACTTGGAATCGGCGGTGTGGCTGGGCGCGGCCAAAGTCGCTGATAAAGTGGCAAGTGGTACAAAGTTCGTCCCTTACAGCAAGGAATTTGCGCAAAAGCAGGTTC
>NZ_JVPL01000005.1:0-62499 GCF_001054655.1 Bacillus sp. 220_BSPC | reverse complement strand
AAAATTTAACGTTGGCGCTTTGTTTTGTTCAGTTTTCAAAGAGCAATTTGTTCGCCATCTCTCTTAGCGACTTTAATATCTTAACATCTTATTACCACTTCGTCAATAACTTTTTTAAAAAAGTTTTTATCATTCTTTTTCAAATGCTTTGACGTTGCAGCAACTTTTATAATATACCAGCGTATAAATCAATAGTCAATAGGTTTTTTGAATTTAATTCACTTTTAAATTTCATGACTGATTCCACTTGGATAAATTCGATTTCCCCTTCATATACATTAGGATTTCCTCCTCGGTGCTCACCCTTTTAAACAGCCTGAAAAGGATGTTATATTTCTCGTTTATTGCCCTTTTGACTATGTGATCGATTCTGTCATCCTGCAAATCGAATAGTATTTCATCCATCTCTCTTTTTAAAAGGTACTCCAATTCCATTTTTTCTTTGTCATTGATCAATAAACCGAGCATGGTTCACACCTCCATCAGACATCTTTCCCCATTCCCATCAATTTTATGAACTTTCAACCCGTTTTTTTGCATAACAATAATCCTCGCGCATAAATTTGAAGACAAGAGTACTTTGGACAAGGGGATGGATTAATGAAATTTTTCATGGTGCTTCAAGCCAAGAACATCAAGTATTATTCGTTAATTTTGCTTACCGCACTTTTTACCGCTTGGTTTCTTTTTGTACAAAACATTCTTCATGCCCCCGTTTTTTCAACGGAAGATGGGCCGAAAGCGGTTTATAAAGGGGAAAAGAATGTTGCGATCACGTTCAATATTGGCTGGGGTGATGAGAAAGCCGCTCCGATAATAGAGACATTAAAAAGAGAAAAGATTAAATCGGCCACTTTTTTCCTTTCGGGATCTTGGGCAGAACGCCACCCTGACATAGTAGCTGAAATTGTGAAAGAAGGATATGAAATCGGCATGCTTGGTTACGATTATAAGGATTATACCGAAATGGAAGATCAAGAAATCATCCGGGATATTTCTAAAGCCCAGGAAGCATTTAAAAAACTTAATGTAAAGAATATAGAACTTTTACGCGCTCCCACCGGCCACTTTGATAAACGACTCTTGAAGATCAGCGAGAAATTTGGATATACCGTTGTCCATTGGAGCATCGATTCGAAGGATTGGACCAATCCAGGTGTGGATCGGATCGTACAGAACATCACCAAGGCCCAAAAAGGTGATATCATTTTATTACATGCTTCAGACTCAGCAAAACAAACGAATAAAGCATTACCGGAGTTATTAAGTGAACTTCGATCAAAAAATTTAAACTTCGTTAACGTTTCAGAGATGATTTCCAATTCCTCGGCAAGCAGTGAGGAAGTCCGCTAACTGAAAAAACTGCGTACTAATGGTCTCCTTGAACCTTTAGTACGCAGTTTTTCTGTTTTGATTTCTTTATGTAAGGTCCGGCCTACATATAGGTTAGCTGCCTTTACCTAATTGACCGGCTTTCATCTTTCCCTTTGCTGGAGTTTGCTTACGCTCTCTTCTATCGGCCAATTCCTTTTGTGAAATTTCAATCAATTTGCCAAGGACCAATAATTGATAAGCATTGCAGACTAGCAATGGAAACAGCATGAAGTAAAGCCAGCCTTCATCATTGGTTTTCAGGACAGGTACCCACTCCAATACCGTGACCACGACCATGAAAAACAAGGCCGGTATGAAAGACTGTTTATTCGTTTGTTTCATTTTGAAATAAGCTGTAATAAGCCCTGCGGCCAATACAACCAAAGCTAACACGATATACGAACTGATTCCCTCGCCTGAACCAAAGCTAAGATATCGCAGGTAAACAAGATCGAATACAACAAAAAGAATGAGTACAAGTTGAACGGCATTCCATAAGGAAGCGCTTTTAAATATCCCCAGACCAAAACGATGTATTGTTAAATAGGCAAAAAAGCCGGCTTGGCTTATGACACTGAAAATTAATCCAACACCGAATAACCAAATAAAAGTTGATAGGATGGCACTGACTTCAAAAGAAGAAAAATAAGGCTTAAACTCACTCCATCGAGCCAAGAACCCTACAACTCCGCCAGTTACGCCACCTATAAGCAATGTTGTTAAAAACAATTTAACTAAATTACGGCTGTTCATTGTTTTCCTCCATACATTTCTATTCATTTCCTTAATTGTACCAACCAAATTTGGAAAAATCCACTTATTCCACCAAGGAATAATATCGCCGATTGGAACCATATTAACAGTAAGAAGGATGAAAGGGGCCCTGCGTATGAGAGTGGGAGTTGCTTTGCTTTTCACGTCATTCTTACTCGTTTGTTCCGGTTGTGCTCAAAATGGGGCAGGCGGAGAAAAAATGGAGTACGAAGAGACAAAGAAAATGGTCGTCGATATCTTGAAGACAGATGATGGAAAAAAAGCCATCCAGGATATCATTACTGATGATAAAACGAAAGCTGAACTTATTATGGATTCGGATGCCATTAAGAAATCCATTGAAGATATGGTCACTTCAGATAAAGGGAAGGAATTTTGGAAAAAGACATTTAGTGATCCTGAATTTGCTTCCGCTTATGCTAGAGCATTAGAAGACGAACATAAAAAGGTATTGAAGGACTTAACTGCTGATCCTCAGTATCGTGGAATGCTCATGGAAATAATGAAAGAACCGGATATGGAAAAAGAAATGAATAAATTATTAAAAACCAAGGAAATGCGATCGGTCTATAAAGAGCTGATCATCGAGACCATGGAAAGTCCTCTCGTCCAAGCGAAAATGCAAGAGAAATTGGATAAAGCAGCCACAAAGGCGGCCGAGAAGGAGAAAAAGTAAAAAGAATGAAAGAAGGCTGATTCCCACTCGGAATCAGCCTTCTTTTTATTGCAGTTTTTCAATGACCTTTTTAGCAATATCTTCGTAAATCCTGCCAAGCCTATGGTCCGCTGCGTAGATGGATGGAGCAAAGTCCTCTTCGTTCCAATCTGGCTGTTGCAGGGGAAGTTGACCTAAAACTTCTGTACGAAGCTCTTCTGCAAGCTTCTCTCCGCCGCCTTTTCCGAATACATATTCCTTTTCACCGGTCGTTTTACTTTCGAAAAATGACATATTCTCTATGACACCAATGACTTCGTGTTCTGTCTTGATGGCCATGGCACCAGCTCTTGCAGCAACGAAGGCTGCAGTCGGATGCGGTGTCGTAACAATGATTTCTTTACATGAAGGGAGCATCGTATGCACGTCCAATGCAACATCGCCTGTACCCGGCGGTAAGTCAAGGACCAAATAGTCCAAATCTCCCCATTCCACTTCATTAAAGAAACTGTTAAGCATTTTACCCAGCATCGGCCCTCTCCAGATGATCGGCGCGTTATCCTCTACAAAAAAGCCCATTGAGATAACTTGGACGCCAAACCGTTCTACAGGAATGATTTTTTCCCCGCGAACAACCGGTCGTTTTGTTATCCCCATCATATCAGGTACGCTGAATCCGTAAATATCGGCATCAACCAGTCCGACCTTTTTGCCTAAACGAGCAAGTGAAGTGGCGAAATTCACTGAGATCGTAGATTTTCCCACTCCGCCTTTACCACTGGCGATCGCGATGAATTGTGTCTTGCTGTTAGGTCCAAGCAAACCTTGGTCCGCCTCACCCTGGGGAATGCTCTCACGATGCTTGGCTAATTCCTCTTCTGAAAGTTCCGTGAAACGGATGCCTACCGATTCCGCTCCGTTCGTTTTCAGCAAGTCCACAACTTCGGATTGCATTTGCATTTGCTCGGCAGTCCCCGTTTTCGCAATCGCAAGTTTAACGCTTACATGATTCTTTTCAGGTTTTATTTTGATTTCTATAATTCCATTTGTCTCTTCAAGGTTTTTATGTAGAAAAGGGTCTTTAAGATCCTTTAATAAATTCAGTACTTTCTCTTCTGTTAACAAGTCGAGCACCCCTTTGAATTTTATTTTCCCATTTTTCAGTATAACATATTACCGAAAGAAAACTTATTATCTGCCTTGCATGCGAGACCAGATTATTTCCCCATGATAAAAAGGCCTTGTACCTTACAAGACCCCGACATCACTTGTCATCCGATAGTTTTTCTTCTGTGAAGTACCGTAAAATCCCCATATAAATCGAACTGGCAATCTTTTCCTGGTATTTATCACTGATAAGGCGTTCCCTTTCCTCAGAATTGGAAAGAAAGCCAATTTCCACAAGCGCTCCTGGTTTCTTAGCATAATTCATCAAATATACATGATTGATCGTTCTTGCATCACGCTTTGTATTTTCCAGGTTTCTGATGATTTCAGTCTGAATGAATTTAGCCACCTGTTCATTTTCCTCAAACCTGCTTGTATAAAAGGTTTGGGCACCTTTCGATGACGCCGATGGAAAAGAGTTCAAATGAATGCTTAAGAATAAGTCCGCTTCCGAATCATTGATCATTTTAACCCGATTCCGTAAGTCCTCCTGTTTTCGCTGGCGGATCCCCTTTGTATTACCCTGTGCCAGATCCTCATCCTTCTCACGGGTCATGATGACAAGTGCACCTTGTTCCTGCAAATAGTCCCTGACCTTTAATGAAACGGAAAGGGCAATTTCCTTTTCCATTATCTCTTGTACATTTGCCCCGCCGTCCATTCCTCCGTGACCTGCATCCAGAATGATGACCTTCCCTGCCAACGGAAGGTTCCAGGAGTCCCAAGAATCATCTTCAACGAATTTAAAAGTCACAATTAAAAAAAGGACAAACAATCCCATAGCGATTCCTGTATATTTCAGCTTTCTGCGCATGACCGTTCCCCTTCCATGATCTCTCTACTAAAAAGTATGGGACAAACCATGGAATTAGAACAAGGAATGGGATTTTGCCTTCTTAATGCAGTTTCATTTTATATCTTTTTTCTCCAGTCTTAAAACCGTCCAGCCACCAATCGCCTACAAATCCTTCACAACAATAAAACAATCCTTCATCGAAAGCGTTATTCGCTGTAACTTCCCGCCAATACAAAATAAAGTTAAAAAGAGTATCGACCAAAAACTTCTCTTCCTTCCAGCACCTGGACCTTACATCATCTTCCGACTCCCCATAATAGCCAAACTTACTATAGTTCGCTCCTAATAAATAAGCCTCGATGGCAACATCGAAGTAGCCTTCCTCCAAAACATCCATCAAATCCTGTCCGAAATAACGCTGAATCCTCCCCTTCATATCCTCGATAGAAAGTTCCCTGAGCAACCTGCGTTCGAACTTCAATTGCCTTTCCCTTTGCATCTCCTGTAAACCTAATATCACAGCCATAATTCACCTCCGGGGCAATTCCCCATTTCCCAAAATTATTTCCCAAGACATAATTTAGTTTTAGCGTTCTATTTTGAACCATTCATTTATTCCATTGGCAAAAAATAAAGAGGATAGGTTCGGCAGGTAATTGAAATGCCTATCCTAGGCTATCTTCCATAAGAAGCTTAAAAGGACCGTCCAAACATTTCGGATGATATTTACTCGCAGAAAAAATTGATACTATCACCCGGAACCCGTCACTTTAGGATGCTACCTGAGGCAGGCCTTGCGACTTGGGTAGCTCACTGCGCATGCCTTACATTGATCACACCTGATTATTCATGTCGTGTTCTTACTTAAATTCAAGCAAGCTTTGTGATCTATTGATAAAAAGGACATCCGTGGTAAACGGATGTCCTTTTCTAACATGATATTACATTTTATAATAGCGAATTTATTTAAATACATACCTACTTGGCAGGATGAACTGCCAGAGGCACAGTACAATATCCAGTCGCCGGTACTACACAAAGTTGGAATGGCTTCCTATATTCGTTTCACTTTAAATCTGTCCAGCCCTTTTCTTTAATCGGCCAGCTAGGGGCACGACGATTATTCCGGCTATTACGACCTGCATTACATTTCCGGGGATGGAGCCGAATGGCTGGATCCAGTTACCGTAAAGGATAACTTCAGTAAAATAATAGCCCACGATTTTTATGATCAATGCAACGGCAACGGCCAAAGTGTATACAAGTTCTCTTTTGCCCGGTACCTTTTCAGATATAAGGCCGGCTAGAAAGCCCATTGCTCCGACGATGACGAATGTAAACGGTGCCCATGCTGCCCAGCCGGAGAAAAGATCGAAGAAGGCCATACCGAAGGCACCTGCTATCGCCCCTGTTTTTTTTCCATATACCAATGCCGCTATAAAAAGGGGGACGTTGCCCAGGTGGATCAGGCCGCCGTTACCCATTATCGGGAGCTTGATGTTGATGAACATTGTCGCTACAAGGGTTAATGCAATGAATAGCGCATTGATGACCAAAGCTTTTGTTTTAGTTGTTTCAATCGGTGAGTATGTTGAATTCATATGAAGTCCTCTTTCTTTTTTTAAGTATTATCATACTCCTAAACAGAGACTTAATAAATATCGATTTTACAAATAATTCTGTATTCCACAAATAAACTCATGTGTAATAAATGGGACCTATCATCCCCAACATCCGAAGCACCCTCCCTACGGCGTTAAATCGCATTGTGGCTGGGGACTGGGAAGGATTTATATCATGACGCAGAAGGGTTCATGGAGCATGATGTGGCCAATGAAATTCAAATTCATTCTAACGGTTTAAGAATCATTGCACTCTGTACATTAAATAAATTTGATTGGCAATATAATCCGAACTAAAATAAAGCCCCTTTCTTAACCACCATATAATAATGCCTACCAACGAGGCTGTTTTAATGTCAATGTCAACATAGTCAGCAGGTAGATCCTTTTCAGTATTCTTCCTTCTAATTTCCACCAATTGCTTTAACAATGAAAACAACTGGTCCTCAAACTGATTCGTTTTAAATAAAATATGTAAATAATTCCGATGGATATATAAATAATCAAGCAATTGTGTTAGCTGTTGTTTTTCCGATAAGTCTTTTGCATGTATTAAAGCAAATATTTTCTCAGATAGCTCATTTAGAATCTCATCGGTGATTTGCGTTAATAAATCTTGAATATCCTGATAATGCAGGTAAAATGTTGTCCGATTCAGCCCTGCTTTGGCTGCTATTTCCCGAACCGTTAAATTTGAAATAATGGGGTCCTCGCATAAGAGTGCAATGACAGCATTTTTAAACATTTCCCTTGAACGAATTGTACGAGGATCTTCTTTTTTAAGTATAGACATTTCATTCTCCTTTATAGATATTCTTTAACTTTCTCAACAGCATAAATTTCTATGTCGATTAGTGAACACTTTCAAGAAAACTGTTCATGGTAAGTAACATATATTTTTGTTACCATCGATTTTATCGACACGGTGTTGATAATACAAGTCAAAAATGAAGGAGTTTACGAATGGACATTACTGAAAGAAATAAAAAAGTTTTATTAATTGTACTGATTGCCGGTTGTTTTTTATCAACATTAAATCAGACTTTATTAAATGTTGCATTGAGTGGTTTAATGGAAGTATTTGATGTAACGGCTGCAACTGTACAATGGTTATCTACAGGGTTTATGCTAGTGAACGGTGTTTTAGTGCCAATCACTGCCTTTTTAATGCAACGGTTTACAACAAGGCAGCTATTTATTAGCTCGATGTTCTTTTTGCTCATCGGCTCTGTACTTTGCGCATGTGCGGGGAATTTTGGCGTGCTGTTAACGGGCAGAATGATACAAGCAATCGGTGCCGGGATTATTATACCTCTAATGATGACGGTTATTTTATATTTATATCCTAGCGAAAAGCGCGGAAGCATCATGGGGACAATCGGCTTTGCGATAATTTTTGCCCCTGCCATAGCCCCGACCTTATCTGGTTTTATCATTGAATATGTTTCATGGAGATGGCTATTCATTGGGTTAATCCCATTCTTACTAATCGTCATCGTTCTAGCGTTCAAATATTTAATGAATGTTGCAGAGACAACAAAAGCAAAATTGGATATCACAAGTGTCATTTTATCAACGATTGGTTTCGGCTGTATATTATTTGGGTTTAGTAGCGCAGGAAGCAAGGGATGGGATGATCCCGGTGTCATCACTGCAATAATCGTCGGAATGATCGTGTCGACTCTATTCTGTTTACGTCAAATGAAATCGAGCGACCCACTATTAAATTTAACTGTATTCAAGTATAAAGTTTTCACGCTTACATCCTTCATCAATGTACTAATTACGATGATCATGTATGCGGATTTAATCCTTTTGCCAATCTACTTGCAGAATGGACGAGGTTTTACAGCATTTGAAGCAGGTTTACTGCTATTACCCGGAGCTGTGATTAATGCCTTCTTATCCCCTGTCACAGGTAAAATGTTTGATAAATATGGTGCTAAACCACTCTTTATTACAGGTTTGGTATTCATCATTGTTTCGATGTGGGGAGTCATAGATATAAGCGATTCAACGACGTATATCTATATCATGGTTCGTACCATAATATTACGAATTGGTTTGAGCTTCATTACCATGCCATTAAATACAGCAGGGTTGAATGCTTTACCAAGAGAATTGGGTTCCCATGGTTCAGCTGTAAATAATACCATTCGCCAATTGTCAGGTGCCATCGGAACAGCAGTTGTCATCACAGTATATACAATGCAGGCAACTTCACATGCCTCTGAGCTAACAATGGAAAATGAAAACATTACGGCTATAGAACCAGAGGCATTAGCTTCCATCCTTGGCTCAAGTGATGCCTATGTTTTCATGCTAGCCTTATCTTTTGTGGCGTTAATAATAGCATGCTTCATGCCGAAAAAAGCCGCAATCAATAAAGGTGAAGGTGAATCTCAAAACTAAGATTGTTAACTGAAGTATTTAAAATAAAGCATATCCGGGAGATCACGGATATGCTTTATTATTATTTCCGGTCAAAAAAAAAGACCCCCAACCATATGGTTGAGAGCCTTTCGAAACGGTAATAGAATTAACGTTTTGAGAACTGAGGTGCACGACGTGCGCCTTTAAGACCGTATTTTTTACGTTCTTTCATACGTGGGTCACGAGTTAGTAAACCAGCAGTTTTAAGAGATGGACGGTATTCTGGATCAACTTGTAGCAATGCACGAGCGATACCGTGACGGATTGCTCCAGCTTGACCAGTATATCCACCACCGCTAACGTTTACTAGAACGTCGTAATTTCCAGTAGTTTCTGTTGCAACTAGTGGTTGGTTAACAACTTCACGTAATGCTGCAAAAGGAATATATTCATTGATGTCACGACCGTTAATAACGATGCGACCTTCGCCTGGTACTAAACGTACACGAGCTACTGAGCTCTTACGGCGACCAGTACCATAATATTGAACTTGTGCCAAGATAGTAACCTCCTTAGTAATTATCCGCGTAATTCGTATACTTCTGGTTGTTGAGCAGCGTGTGGGTGCTCAGCTCCAGCGTATACGTGTAATTTTTTGTAGATTTGACGACCAAGAGAATTCTTTGGAAGCATACCTTTGATAGCAAGTTCAAGCATTCTCTCAGGGTAGTTTGTACGCATTTCAAGAGCAGTTCTAGTTTTAAGACCGCCTGGATGCATAGTGTGACGGTAATAAATTTTGTCAGTCAATTTTTTACCAGTCAAATGGATTTTTTCAACATTGATAAGAATTACATGATCACCAGTGTCAATGTTCGGTGTAAAAGTTGGTTTATGTTTACCACGTAAGATGGATGCTACTTCAGTAGAAAGGCGACCCAAAGTTTTGCCTTCAGCGTCAATCACATACCATTTACGTTCTACTTCATTAGCTTTCGCCATAAATGTCGTACGCATGGTTAACCTCCTAAAAAACTTTTTAATTTTTTATATTTATTTTCAATCACAATAAACTTCCGGGGCTTATCGTGGGATTAAAATACATACCATATTATATTAACTTCTCCCAGATTCATTGTCAAGGGAATGTTACACTAGGATAAGTTGTCTATAAAACACTCTCTGCAACTCCATGAAAAGCTCAGTATAGCATCAAACCGCTCCATTACTGATTTCAGCCCATTACCCATTTGTAAAAAAACTGGTATCACTTTGAAAATATTTTTATTTGTAAAATACTTTCCATAAATACAAGCCTTGGGCAGGTGCTGTTTTCCCTGCAAAGCTGCGGTCCTTCTTGTCCAAAATTCCGCTCATATCATGGGGTGACATCTTGCCGCTGCCGACATCCAGGAGCGTCCCAACCAAGATACGCACCATATTATATAAAAAGCCTTCGCCAACGAAGCGGAAAACCATGAAATCATCGCTCTCTTCAAAATCCATTTCTTTTATGGTTCGAACTTTATCGACCACTTCCGTTTTTGCCGAACAAAAACTTGTAAAGTCATGTGTCCCTATCAAATAGGAGATTGCTTCCCTCATCGCCTCCACATTTAACGGGTATGGATAATGATAGGCGTAATTCCGCTTAAACGGATCCCGCAGTTTCGAACGGGCTACGATATAACGGTACTCTTTCCCAGTAGTATGGAACCTCGCATGAAAATCGTCAGGCACGATATCGACTTCCAGAACGATGATATCGGTCGGAAGAAGCGCGCTGAACGCCTTTATCCAATTTTCAGTAGGGAATGTAAGGGGGGACTCAAAGTGAAGTACCTGCCCCTTTGCATGGACCCCTGAGTCTGTCCTGCCTGAAGCAGTCACTTTTATAATTGTGCCTTTATGCATTTGGGCCAAGACTGCCTCGAATTCACTTTGTATGGTGCGTTTCTCAGGCTGCACCTGATAGCCAGCAAAATCCGTGCCGTCATAAGCGATCACACATTTATATTTTGGCATAGTTCTCTTCCTTATTATGAACGTAATAAAAATAACATGACCGTTAGAACACCTATTGAGACCATCAAAAGACTATCACTCGTCTTCCAGTTCAATTGGCGATATTTCGTGCGGCCTTCCCCGCCACGGTATCCTCTTGATTCCATGGCAGTTGCCAATTCCTCCGCCCGTTTGAACGAACTAACAAATAAAGGAACCAGCAGAGGTACAATCGATTTAACCCTGTCCTTTATCGGGCCAGATGAAAAGTCAACGCCCCTTGCAGTTTGGGCCTTCATGATTTTTTCCGTTTCCTCCATTAGCGTTGGGATGAATCGAAGGGCAATGGACATCATCAATGCCAGTTCATGTACAGGCATCTTCCACTTTTTCAAAGGTCCCAACAGCTCTTCCATCCCATCTGTAATGGATATCGGGGATGTCGTCAAAGTTAAAAGTGACGTTACAAGGATTAGTAAAGTAAATCTAATGGATATGAAAAAACCTTGAATCAAACCGCCTTCATAGATTTCAAACCAACCGTATTCAAAAAGCAATTCCCCTTCCTTCGTAAACAATATATGGAGAAGGAATGTAAATACGATCAAGAAAAAGATTGGCTTCAACCCATTATAAAGATAGCGAAGCGGTATTTTGGAAAGACTGATCAAAAGGATGGTGAATACAGCAAGCAAACCGTAAGAAACGACATTATTCGCCAAAAAGACGACACAAACAAACAGGAACACGAGGAGCAGTTTAGCCCTTGGGTCCATCTTGTGCATCAATGAATTTGCAGGGACATAACGCCCGATAATCATTTTATCCAGCATCAGCGGTTCCCCCGTTTCATGGCTTTATCTATTTCTATCGCTAAATCACCGATATTAAGACATGGATGATCAAAGCGAACACCAAGTTCCTTCTGGAGCTTTAGCTGAAAGCGGACCGTATCAGGAACATCCAGGCCTAGCTCCATTAATTGTTCCGGCTCTGAGAAAATTTCCTGGGGGGTTCCTTTTTTGAACACCGTACCCTTATGCATGATAATGATGTCATCCGCGTACTTGGCTGCATCCTCCATGCTATGGGTCACCAGAATCGTTGAAATGCCCCTTGCTTTATGCAGATCATAAAACATATCCATGATTTCTTTGCGTCCTCGCGGATCCAGTCCCGCTGTAGGCTCATCAAGGACCAATACTTCCGGTTCCATGGCAAGTACCCCAGCGATGGCCACCCGTCGCATTTGTCCGCCGGATAAGTCGAATGGAGATTTTTCAAGAACTTCCTCATTCAATCCGACTTGCGCGAGGGCTTTCCTGGCCAGTTTCTTTGCATCGATTTCAGAAACGCCAAAATTCATAGGACCGAAACATATATCCTTTTCAACCGTTTCATCAAATAACTGATGTTCCGGGAACTGAAAAACAATTCCGACCTTTTGTCTTATTGGCCGCAAAGCCTTTTCTTTTCTTCCGGCTTCAATCGTCCGATCCCCAATGAAAACCCGACCCTTCGTCGGTTTTAAAAGAGCATTCAAATGCTGCAGTAGCGTGGATTTCCCGGACCCTGTATGCCCGATGATTGCGGTATAGGTTCCCGGCTCCATTGAAATATTGACATCATGAAGGGCTAGATGTTCAAAAGGAGTATTCACCTGATAGCGGTATTCTACATCATCGAGTGTAATTCGCATAAATCCTTCACCAACTCTTCCTCTGTCAAATGCCCATCAACTACACGAACACCATTTTTTTGTAACTCCTTGGTTAGTTTCACTGAAAAGGGAATATCCAGTCCAAGAGCAATCAATTCTTCCTCTAACTCAAAAATATCCTGAGGCGATCCTTCACGATATAACCGACCTTGGTTCATGACTATCATTCGATCGGCTTTCGCAGCTTCCTCAAGATCATGGGTGATTGATATGACAGTGATCTCGTTTTCCTGTTTTAATTCCCTAACTGTTTCAAGCACTTCTTCACGGCCTCTTGGGTCAAGCATGGAGGTTGCTTCATCTAAGATGATTATGTCTGGCTGCAAGGCTATTACACCTGCAATGGCCACTCTTTGCTTTTGACCGCCGGATAGATGGTGCGGCTCTTGATTAAGAAAGGCATTCATCTTAACCTTATTTAACGCACCATGAACACGCTCCACCATAACCTGCTGAGAAACACCGGCGTTTTCTAAACCAAAAGCCACATCATCCTGAACTGTAGTGCCTACAAATTGATTATCTGGGTTTTGAAAAACCATGCCAATTTTCTGGCGTACATCCCAAACGGATTCTTCTGTCAAAAGTTGATCATTAATGGTAATGGTACCTGAGTTAGCGAACTGAAGGCCATTCAATAACTTCGCTAATGTCGACTTGCCAGAACCATTATGTCCGACAATCGCTAGCCACTCCCCTTGATGAATATCAAAAGAAACATCATCCAAGGCGTTTCGAGACTGACCCTCATATTTAAAAACAATATTATTTAAAGAAACCAGCTTCTTCACCATGTGGCCCTCCTCATCTCGACTGCACTCGCCTAAACTAAGCTCTGCTCACTCAATATAAATATAGTAGTTTTTCCTTCTGAAAATATAAAAAAACGCTGCACCCCTTCCACCGAAAGAATTTTCGGTAAATTAAGAGCAGCTAACAGCGGGCCTGTTACGAAAAACAGGTTATCTTATAATCGCTTTTCAAAAGCGGGAAGGGATGCTTGAGCTAGACGTGAAGGCTCCCTGCATGATACAGGTTCCGCCAGCCATCGTAACACTCAATGCGAATTTCTAAAGTACAGAATTTCTATTTAAAAAAAGAAAAAGGGCATAGAACAAGTGAGTATATTCATTTGTCCCGCCCTTTTTCATCGTTGTTATTAAACTAATTCAATAACCACGACTGGTGCACCGTCACCGCGGCGTGGACCAACTTTCATGATACGAGTGTATCCACCTTGACGTTCTTCATAACGTGGAGCCACGTCACTGAATAATTTTTGAAGGGCATCTGTGCCATTCTCAGCGTCAGCGATTTCGTTACGGATGAAAGATGCAGCTTGACGGCGTGCATGCAAGTCACCACGTTTACCAAGAGTGATCATTTTATCTACTACAGAACGTAATTCTTTTGCACGTGCTTCAGTAGTTTCAATGCGCTCATGGATAATAAGATCCGTAGCTAAATCACGAAGTAATGCTTTACGTTGTGCGCTAGTGCGTCCTAACTTTCTGTAACCCATTAGAGATTCCCTCCTTTGTTGAAGTTCTATATTGTGTGTCAATAACAAGGCTCACAACATAATGGATTGATTCCGCCATGTTATCAGTCGTCTTTACGAAGACCTAAGCCTAATTCTTCTAGTTTCGCTTTCACTTCTTCAAGTGATTTACGACCTAGATTACGTACTTTCATCATATCTTCTTCCGTTTTATGAGCTAGCTCTTGAACGGTATTGATTCCAGCACGTTTCAAGCAGTTGTAAGAACGAACAGAAAGGTCTAATTCTTCGATCGTCATCTCAAGAACTTTTTCTTTTTGATCTTCTTCTTTTTCAACCATGATTTCAGCATTTTGAGCTTCATCGGTTAAACCAACAAAGATATTTAAATGCTCTGTTAAAATCTTAGCTCCAAGTGCTACCGCTTCTTGCGGACCAGTACTGCCATCAGTCCAAACATCAAACGTTAACTTGTCAAAGTTAGACAACTGTCCAACACGTGTATTTTCAACTTGGAAAGATACGCGTGAAACCGGAGTGTAAAGAGCATCGATTGGAATTACACCAATTGGCTGGTCTTCTCTCTTGTTTTGAACAGCAGGAGTGTAGCC
The DNA here is from genome assembly GCF_001054655.1 of Bacillus sp. 220_BSPC. Classification (NCBI taxonomy): domain Bacteria; kingdom Bacillati; phylum Bacillota; class Bacilli; order Caryophanales; family Bacillaceae; genus Bacillus; species Bacillus sp. 220_BSPC. Next base: position 47,902 of record NZ_JVPL01000005.1, on the reverse strand, counting down.
GCGGCCGCGACGTGCAGATAAACGCATACGCATATGACCGTTTTTACCAATTGTAGCAATATATAAATCCGGATTAAGAATTTCTACATCACTATCATGAGTGATATCAGCAGCCGTGATGACTCCGTCACCCTGAACGTCAATTTCCAGCGTCTTCTCTTCATCAGAGTAAATCTTAAGAGCTAGTTTTTTCACATTAAGAATGATAGATGTTACATCTTCCACGACGCCTTCAATTGTTGAGAACTCATGTAGCACTCCATCAATTTGTATAGCTGTGACAGCAGCACCTGGGAGTGAGGATAAAAGAATACGACGTAAGGAGTTACCCAATGTAGTACCATACCCACGCTCTAGTGGCTCTACGACGAATTTACCGTACTTGGTATCGTCGTTGATTTCAACCGTTTCGATTTTTGGTTTTTCTATTTCGATCATCAATAAACCCTCCTTCAAAACGTCAAAACCCCGGCAAGTAAACGAAGTCACTTAAACCGAAATTCCCCATGTATACGTTCCCGCTGTGCGCAACAACTGAAAATTAATCCTCTGTAAGAACGCAAACTCAGTATTATATCCCATTATTGACAGGAATACAAAATCTATACAGAAAAATTAAACACGGCGACGTTTTGGTGGACGGCATCCGTTATGTGGAACTGGAGTTACATCTTTAATTGCAGTTACTTCTAGGCCAGCAGCTTGAAGTGCACGAATGGCAGCCTCACGTCCAGCACCAGGTCCTTTAACTGTAACTTCAAGAGTTTTCATACCATGTTCAATTGATGTTTTAGCAGCTGTTTCAGCAGCCATTTGTGCAGCAAATGGAGTGGATTTACGAGATCCACGGAATCCTAGAGCTCCAGCACTTGACCAAGAAATAGCATTACCATGAGAGTCAGTGATCGTAACGATAGTGTTATTGAATGTTGAACGAATATGTGCAATACCAGTTTCTATATTCTTTTTCACACGACGTTTACGTGTATTAGTTTTACGTGCCATGAAAAGTAACCTCCTTTACTAATTATTTTTTCTTGTTAGCTACAGTACGACGAGGTCCTTTACGCGTACGAGCATTGTTTTTTGTATTTTGACCGCGAACAGGAAGACCACGACGGTGACGTAAACCACGGTAAGAACCGATTTCCATTAAACGTTTGATGTTTAGGGAGATTTCACGACGAAGGTCGCCTTCTACTTTAAGCTTGTCAATGATATCACGAATTTTGTTCAATTCGTCTTCCGTTAAGTCACGAACGCGAGTTTCTTCAGAAACGCCTGCTTCTGCAAGAATCTTGATCGCTGTTTGTTTTCCAATACCATATATATATGTTAATGAGATAACAATACGTTTGTCACGGGGAATATCTACTCCAGCAATACGTGCCATGCTTGAGTGCACCTCCTTCTATTTAGCCTTGTTTTTGTTTATGTTTAGGGTTTTCGCAAATAACCATTACTTTACCTTTTCTGCGGATAACTTTACACTTTTCGCAGATTGGTTTGACTGATGGTCTGACTTTCATTGCTATCTAACCTCCTTATACAGATCGGAGCGTAACCGGATTATTTGAACCGGTATGTGATTCTGCCGCGAGTTAGATCATACGGGGAAAGCTCAACCGTAACTTTATCTCCAGGCAAAATGCGAATAAAGTGCATACGAATTTTACCGGATACATGAGCTAAAACAGTATGACCATTTTCTAATTCTACCTTAAACATTGCATTTGGCAAAGTCTCTTGTACTGTGCCTTCTACTTCAATTACATCATCTTTCGCCATTAAAGTGATTCTCCCTTCTCTATGCGTGAACCTATTAAAGGTGCACATCTTTCCGTCAACATTACTACAGTCCAATTATCCTCATAAGTCTTACAATTCTGCATCAAGTATTCACCATTTTGTAGAACCAGGCTTTAACTGAGGACCTTTATCAGTTGGACCGAAATGAGGATTTTATGGGTCCTCATGTAAGTCTTGACCGATTCCGTGACCGACATACTCTCGAAATAGAGAAGCAATTAGTCTCGACATAGGTTTGAATAGCATGGGAGATGTTTGAAAGGCGCACGCCTGACATAGCTTCTTTCAACCCTCTATATCACGACTCTTTAGGAATCCCAATAGAGTCACTGCATTTCTTCATCAATTTTGCCGACCGGATATGTCCATGAAGATCACTTAAAAAGTAATCGCCCAATTCAGGGAATACCAAGTACAAGAACCTGATTAATAAATGTGCGAATGCTCTCGCGAAATCCATTATACCCTTTGTATTATAGGAATGCACCAAGTTTAACTAGTAAGTTATAAAAATGGTATGAATTTCATAAATCAATACATATGATTAATTTTGTAAAGCACCAAGCAACACATCAATATCTTCAAATACCTTATTAATATCTTGCTGTCCGTTAATGTTGACCAAGTAACCTTTGTCTCCGTAGAAATCAAGAAGTGGCTTTGTTTGTTTCAAATTCACATCTAAGCGATTTTGAACCGTTTCAGCATTATCGTCGGCACGTTGATATAATTCTCCGCCGCAGCGGTCGCATACATCATCTTTAGCAGGAGGATTGAATACAAGATGGTATGTCGCACCACATGATTTGCAAATACGACGCCCTGTCAATCTTTCCATTAAGATGCTTTTATCAACATCGATATTAATGACAAAATTCATATTGCGATCTAAATCAGTTAGAATGCTTTCAAGTGCCTCTGCCTGTGCCACAGTACGTGGAAATCCATCAAGCAAAAATCCTCTTAGGCAGTCTTCCTTGCTTAAACGCTCACGTACGATGCCAATGGTAACTTCATCAGGTACCAATTCGCCTTTGTCCATGAATGATTTCGCCTTTAGACCTAAGTCTGTTCCATCTTTGATAGCTGTTCGGAACATATCTCCAGTAGAGATATGAGGGATATTATATTTTTCTACGATTTGTTCAGCTTGAGTGCCTTTACCAGCACCCGGCAGACCCATTAACACTAGATTCAATTTTCTTCCCCCTCAAACTCTATAATGGGTAAAGGGAACAAGCCGTTCCCAAAACTCATTACTTTATAAAGCCTTTATAGTGTCTCTTCACAAGTTGTGATTCCAGCTGCTTCATCGTATCAAGGGCAACCCCGACTACGATCAGCAAACTGGTACCACCAATCTGTGCAGATTGAGGTAGATCAGCAAGCTTAATGAAAAATACCGGTAAAACGGCAATGATGGCCAAGAATATCGAGCCTACAAACGTCAAACGGTATAAAACACGTGTTAAATATTCTTGTGTACTCTTACCTGGACGAATCCCCGGCACATAGCCACCTTGCTTTTTCAAATTCTCAGCCATTTGTTCAGGATTAACCTGAATGAAAGCATAAAAATACGCAAAAGCAATGATAAGAGCAACATATATGATCATACCAATTGGTTTGGTGTAATCAAGATTTGTTGATATCCAGCTAGTCACGCTGTTCTTTCCAAAGAAAGAAGCGATTGTAGTGGGAGTAATAATAAATGCCATTGCAAAGATTACCGGAATAACCCCCGCAGCATTTACTTTCAATGGTAAATGAGTAGACTGGCCACCCATTTGCGTACGACCTACCGCAGCACGTTTCGCATACTGAATAGGAATTTTACGTAATGCCTGCTGAATGAAGATAACAGCAACCACGATTGCTAATACTGCTAAAACTATGAGGATAATCGTTATGATTCGTAAGAATAATTGATCACCGGCATTCTCAAATTGCTGTGCGTAAATCTGATTTGCCGTAGTAGGCAAACTAGCTACGATACCAGCAAAGATAATGATGGAAATCCCATTACCCACACCCTTAGCAGTGATCAGCTCCCCTAACCACAAAAGAAAAGCTGTTCCTGCCGTTAAGACAGTCGCAATAAGCAAGTATGTTGCAATTCCAGGATTTTCAATCAACTGTCCACCTGACATATTATTGAACCCATAGGACATTCCAACTGCTTGGATAAACCCTAGGATAATAGTGAAGTAACGAGTGAATTGCGCTAATTTACGGCGCCCTGCTTCCCCTTGTTTAGACCATTCAGTGAACTTAGGAACAACATCCATCTGTAGCAGCTGAACGATGATGGATGCCGTGATGTACGGCATGATACCCATCGCTAAAATGGAAAAATTTTGCAGCGCCCCGCCGCCAAAGGTATTTAAAAGCCCGATGACGCTCAGCTGGTCCTGTTCAGCGAGAAAATCGGCATTCACATGCGGTACAGGTATAAATGTACCGATGCGATAGACGATTAACATTAGAAGGGTAAAAATAATCTTATTCCTTATTTCACCCACGCGCATAAAATTGGAGATCGTGCGAAACATTAGATCACCTCTGTATTACCGCCAGCAGCTTCGATAGCTTCTTTAGCAGTAGACGAGAATTTGTGAGCTTTAACAGTAAGCTTTTTCTCAATGCTTCCTTTGGCAAGAATCTTGATTCCTGCTTTTTCTTTACTTACAACGCCAGTCTCAAGTAGAAGAGCTGGTGTTACTTCAGTACCGTCTTCGAAAAGATTTAACGTATCAAGGTTCACGATAGCATAGTCTTTACGGTTGATGTTGGTAAATCCACGTTTAGGTAAACGTCTGAATAGAGGAGTTTGACCCCCTTCAAATCCAAGACGCACACCGCCGCCGGAGCGAGCGTTTTGTCCTTTGTGTCCTTTACCTGCTGTTTTACCGTTACCAGATCCAATACCGCGACCTTTACGTTTACGTTCTTTACGAGAACCTTCTGCAGCTTTTAACTCATGAAGTTTCATGTTGGCACCTCCTTGTTAAGTTAAAAATTATTTTATTGTTCTTTTACAGTAACAAGATGAGCAACTTTGGTAATCATACCGCGAATCGCAGGGTTATCTTCTTGAACAACCGTTTGATGCATTTTGCGTAAACCCAAAGTGTTAACTGTAACACGTTGATCTTCAGGACGACCAATCAAGCTGCGAGTGAGGGTGATTTCTAATTTATTAGCCATAATTCGATTTCCCTCCTTATCCTAACAGTTCTTGTACTGATTTTCCACGTAACTTAGCTACGTCTTCAGCACGTTTCAATTGCTTCAATCCTTCAATTGTTGCGCGAACCATATTAATAGGTGTATTAGTACCTAGTGATTTAGACAAGATATCGCTAACTCCGCCTAATTCAAGTACCGCACGAACAGGACCACCAGCAATTACTCCTGTACCTTCAGAAGCTGGTTTCAATAGAATGTGACCTGCGCCATAGCGACCGTTCACAAGGTGAGGAATAGTAGTACCAACCATCGGTACAGTAATTAGATTTTTCTTAGCATCCTCAATAGCTTTACGGATAGCATCCGGAACTTCTTGAGCTTTACCAGTACCAAATCCAACATGACCATTTTTATCACCAACAACAACTAGTGCAGTGAAACGGAAACGACGTCCGCCTTTAACAACTTTAGCTACACGATTTACTGTAACTACGCGTTCTTCAAGTTCTAATTTATTAGGATCAATGCTACGCATCTGTTATGTCCCTCCTTATCCATTAAAATTCTAAGCCGTTTTCACGAGCAGCGTCAGCCAATGCTTTAACACGACCATGGAAGAGGTAACCACCGCGGTCAAAAACCACAGCTTTGAAACCTTTTTCAACAGCACGTTTCGCAATAAGTTCGCCAACTTTTTGAGCTGCTTCAGCATTGCTACCTGCTTCGATACCGATCTCTTTATCAAGAGTTGAAGCACTTGCCAATGTTACGCCTTTTGCATCGTCAATTAATTGTGCGTAAATGTGTTTGTTTGAACGAAACACATTTAAACGAGGACGAGCTTCTGTTCCAGAAAGCTTAGCACGTACACGCGCATGTCTTTTCTGACGAGTAGCATTTTTATCAAGCTTCGTAATCATTTACGTCACTCCTTTCGTTTACTTATGCGGCATTACTTACCTGTTTTACCTTCTTTACGACGAACGAATTCGCCTTCGTAACGGATACCTTTACCTTTATACGGTTCAGGCGGGCGAACATCACGGATATTAGCTGCTAGAGCTCCTACACGTTCTTTGCTTGCACCTTTTACGATTACTTTTGTATTAGAAGGAACTTCGACTTCAACGCCAGCTTCTGGCTCTATTTCTACAGGGTGGGAATATCCTACGTTAAGGATAAGCTTGTTACCTTGCTTTTGTGCACGGTACCCAACCCCAATAAGTTCAAGTGATTTTACGAAACCTGTTGATACACCTTCGATCATGTTAGAGATAAGCGCGCGAGTAGTACCGTGTAAAGAACGGTGAGTCTTCTCGTCAGACGGGCGTGTTACAGTTAACACGTTCTCTTCAACAACGATTGAAAGGTCAGGACTGAATGATCTAGATAATTCACCTTTAGGTCCTTTAACAGTTACTTCACTTCCAGTAACAGTAACTGTTACGCCTGCAGGGATTTCAATAGGTTTTTTACCTATACGAGACATAATGTGCACCTCCATTCTTGTGAAAATGTATTACCAAACGTATGCTAAAACTTCTCCGCCAACTTGTTTAGAGCGAGCTTCTTTGTCTGTTAAAACTCCGTGAGAAGTAGAAACAATTGCGATACCTAAACCGTTAAGAACGCGTGGTACCTCTCCAGTTTTTGCATATACACGCAAACCAGGTTTGCTGATACGTTTTAGACCAGTGATAACACGTTCGTTGTTTGCACCGTATTTTAAGAAGATACGGATGATACCTTGTTTGTTGTCTTCGATTAATTCAAAGTCACGTACGAAGCCTTCACTTTTTAAGATCTCAGCAATTTCCTTTTTGATCTTTGAAGCAGGAACTTCCAGTTTTTCGTGACGAACCATATTCGCATTACGGATGCGAGTAAGCATATCTGCAATAGGATCTGTCATGACCATTATATTTTACCTCCTTCCCAAACTCGGGTTTTACCAGCTAGCTTTTTTAACGCCAGGAATTTGTCCTTTATATGCAAGTTCGCGGAAACAAATACGACAAAGTTTAAATTTACGTAATACAGAATGTGGACGTCCGCAACGTTCGCAACGTGTATATTCTTGTACTTTAAACTTCTGTTCGCGTTTTTGCTTTACGATCATAGACTTTTTAGCCACGATTTCGCCTCCCTTTATTTAGAGATTACTTTTGGAACGGCATTCCAACTTGAGTAAGTAGTTCACGAGCTTCTTCGTCAGTGTTGGCAGTCGTTACGATAACGATGTCCATACCACGAACTTTGCTCACTTTATCGTAATCAATCTCAGGGAAGATAAGTTGTTCTTTAACGCCTAATGTATAATTTCCACGTCCGTCAAAGGATTTCTTTGAAACGCCGCGGAAATCACGTACACGCGGTAAAGATACAGATACTAGCTTATCGAGGAATTGATACATACGCTCACCACGTAGTGTAACTTTCGCTCCGATAGGCATACCTTCACGCAAACGGAAGCCTGCGATTGATTTTTTTGCTTTTGTTATAACTGGTTTTTGACCAGTGATCAATGTAAGTTCTTCAACAGCTGTATCTAAAGCTTTCGAGTTAGAAACTGCGTCACCCACACCCATGTTAATAACGATTTTCTCAATGTTTGGTACTTGCATTACTGATTGATAGTTGAATTTACCCATCAATGACGGTGTAATTTCACTTTTGAATTTTTCTTTAAGGCGGCTCATTGCTTAGTGTACCTCCCTTCATTTATGACTTATTTATCTAAAGATTCACCTGATATTTTAGCTACGCGTACTTTTTTACCATTTTCGATCTTATATCCAACACGAGTCGGTTTACCTGATTTAGGATCAAGTGGCATTACATTGGATACGTGAATAGCAGCTTCTTTACTGATAATTCCACCTTGTGGATTAAGTTGAGATGGCTTTGAATGCTTTTTCACGATGTTAATTCCTTCAACAAGTACACGATTTTGTTTCGGATATGCAGAAAGAATTGTTCCTTGTTTGCCTTTGTCCTTACCAGAGATGACTACGACTTTGTCACCTTTTTTAACATGCATTAGCTTGGCACCTCCTTGAAAGGCTTTATACAAATTTTACATATTATAGAACTTCTGGAGCAAGAGAAACGATCTTCATGAAACTATTGTCACGTAATTCACGAGCAACAGGTCCAAAAATACGTGTTCCACGTGGGCTCTTATCGTCACGGATAATTACACATGCGTTTTCATCGAAACGAATGTAAGAACCGTCAGGACGACGCATACCACGTTTTGTACGGACAACAACAGCCTTAACGACTTCACCTTTTTTAACAACGCCTCCTGGTGTTGCCTGTTTAACTGTACAAACGATGATATCACCGATGTTTGCAGTTTTACGGCCTGAACCACCTAGGACTTTAATTGTTAGCACTTCACGAGCACCTGAATTGTCAGCGACTTTTAAACGAGATTCTTGTTGAATCATGTACGGTACCTCCCTTCGGAATTAGCTTAATCCGAACTAGATTAAATGATTACTGCTTTTTCTACTACTTCTACAAGACGGAAGCGTTTTGTAGCTGAAAGTGGACGAGTTTCCATGATACGTACTACGTCGCCTGCTTTAGCTTCGTTTAGCTCGTCATGAGCTTTAAACTTTTTAGAGTATTTCACGCGTTTACCGTATAAAGAATGCTTTTTATAGGTCTCTACAACAACTGTAACTGTTTTATCCATTTTGTCGGATACTACGCGTCCAGTGTAGATTTTGCGTTGGTTGCGTTCGCTCATTCTGCAAACCTCCATTCATTATCGATTAGTGACACCGATTTCTCTTTGACGAACAACTGTTTTCATACGAGCAATCGATTTGCGAACTTCACGGATGCGAGCTGTATTTTCAAGTTGTCCAGTAGCTAACTGGAAACGAAGATTAAATAGTTCTTCTTTAAGAGATTTTAGTTTTTGTTCAATTTCAGCAGTGGTTAGATCTTTGATTTCATTAGCTTTCATTTGTTTCACCACCAATTTCCTCTCTTTTTACAAACTTGCATTTGATTGGAAGTTTGTGTGCTGCAAGGCGCAATGCTTCTCTTGCCACCTCTTCAGATACACCAGAGATTTCAAACATAACTTTGCCCGGTTTAACAACTGCTACCCAACCTTCAGGAGCACCTTTACCGGAACCCATCCGTACTTCAAGCGGCTTAGCTGTGTAAGGTTTGCTTGGGAAGATTTTGATCCAAACTTTCCCTCCACGTTTCATATAACGAGTCATCGCAATACGAGCTGCTTCGATTTGACGGTTCGTGATCCAGGAAGCTTCTTGAGCTTGAAGTCCAAATTCTCCGAAGTGAACTTCAGTGCCGCCCTTAGCCATCCCTCTCATCTTACCGCGGTGTTCACGACGGTATTTTACGCGTTTTGGCAATAACATATTATTTTCCTCCTTCCTCAGATTTCTTCTTAGTAGGAAGAACTTCTCCACGGTAGATCCAAACTTTCACGCCTAGCTTACCGTAAGTAGTATCTGCTTCAGCATGAGCATAGTCTATGTCTGCACGAAGTGTGTGAAGTGGAACTGTTCCTTCGCTGTAATGTTCAGCACGAGCAATATCAGCACCGCCAAGACGACCAGAAACTTGAGTTTTGATTCCTTTTGCTCCAGAACGCATAGTACGTTGGATAGCTTGCTTTTGAGCACGACGGAATGAAACACGGTTTTCTAATTGACGAGCGATGTTTTCAGCAACCAATTTTGCGTCAAGATCTGCTCTTTTAATTTCGATGATATTGATATGAACTCTTTTGCCAGTCAACTGGTTCAAAGCTTTACGAAGTGCTTCGACCTCAGTACCGCCTTTACCGATAACCATTCCTGGTTTAGCAGTGTGGACAGATACATTGATACGGTTAGCTGCACGCTCGATTTCAACTTTTGAAACAGAAGCATCATTTAGACGTTTCGCGATATATTCACGAACTTTGATGTCTTCATGCAAAAGAACTGCGTAGTCTTTATCAGCGTACCATTTGGATTCCCAGTCACGGATTATCCCGATACGCATACCGATTGGATTTACCTTTTGACCCACAGATTACCCCTCCTTCTTTTCTGATACAACGATTGTAATATGACTAGTACGTTTGTTAATTGCACTCGCACGACCTTGAGCGCGAGGACGGAAACGTTTTAATGTTGGTCCTTCATTAACGTATGCTTCTGAAACGACTAGGTTATTAATATCCATTTCGTAGTTATGTTCTGCATTTGCGATAGCAGATTTCAGAATTTTTTCTACGACTGGAGAAGCAGATTTTGGTGTTAAGCGAAGAATCGCTACTGCTTCACCTACTTGTTTTCCTCGAATTAAATCTGCGACTAAACGCACTTTACGAGGAGCAATACGAACTGTTTTAGCGACAGCTTTAGCTTGCATGAGATGCCCTCCTCTCATTAACGTCTTGTTTTCTTGTCATCACTTGCGTGACCTTTATAAGTGCGTGTAGGCGCGAATTCGCCTAGTTTGTGACCTACCATATCTTCTGTTACATAAACCGGCACGTGCTTACGACCGTCATAAACGGCGATTGTGTGTCCGATGAATTGCGGGAAGATTGTTGAGCGACGAGACCAAGTTTTTACTACCTGTTTCTTGTCAGCTTCATTTAATTTTTCAACTTTTACCAATAAATGATCATCAACAAAAGGCCCTTTTTTTAAGCTACGACCCATGCGAGTACCTCCCTTCGTGACTGTTCTACGGTTCTATATATGAACCGTAGCTCAATCCCGTTATTTTTTACGACGACGTACGATAAATTTATCGGATTTATTTTTCTTCTTACGAGTTTTGAATCCAAGAGTAGGTTTACCCCATGGAGACATTGGTGATTTACGTCCGATTGGCGCTTTACCTTCACCACCACCGTGTGGGTGATCATTCGGGTTCATTACAGATCCACGAACTGTTGGGCGTTTACCTAACCAACGGTTACGGCCAGCTTTACCAATGTTGATAAGTTCATGTTGTTCATTACCGACTTGACCGATTGAAGCACGGCAAGTAGCAAGAATCATACGAACCTCACCTGAGTTTAAACGTACAAGTACATAACGGCCTTCTTTACCAAGTACTTGAGCAGATGTACCTGCTGAACGGACTAATTGTCCACCTTTTCCTGGTTTAAGCTCGATGTTATGAATTACTGTACCAACTGGGATGTTAATAAGAGGAAGTGCGTTACCCACTTTGATGTCAGCTTCTGGACCTGACATAACTTCCAAACCTACTTCTAGGTTTTTCGGAGCTAGGATATAACGTTTTTCTCCATCAACGTAATTAATTAATGCAATGTTTGCAGAACGATTTGGATCGTACTCAATAGTAGCAACGCGTCCTGGTATACCATCTTTATTCCGTTTGAAATCGATGATACGGTATTGACGCTTGTGGCCGCCACCTTGATGACGAACTGTTAACTTACCTTGGTTATTACGGCCGCCTTTGCTGTGTAAAGGAGCAAGTAATGATTTTTCCGGTTTGTCTGTAGTGATCTCAGCAAAATCGGAAGTTGTCATATTACGTCGACCGTTAGAGGTAGGTTTATACTTCTTAATCGCCATTTGTATTTCCCTCCTTCTCTAATGAATTAAGCCTCGAATAGCTCGATTTCTTTGCTGTCAGCAGTTAATTTAACAATAGCTTTACGGCGCTTGTTAGTATAGCCTGCATGTTTGCCCATGCGTTTGAATTTACCTTTGTAGTTCATGATGTTTACTTTCTCAACTTTAACGCCGAAAATTTCTTGAACAGCATCTTTAACTTGAGTTTTATTAGCTCTAACATCAACTTCAAAAGTATATTTCTTTTCAGCCATTATGTCTGAAGAGCGTTCAGTGATTACGGGGCGCTTAATGATATCGCGTGCATCCATTATGCAAGCACCTCCTCTACTTTTTCGACAGCTGATTTAGTCAAGATCAATTTGTTGTGTGAAACAACATCAAGAACATTAAGACCATCAGCTTCAACTACAGTAACACCAGGGATGTTACGTGCAGAAAGAGCAACTTTCTCATCTAAACCGTCAGTAACGACTAACGTTTTAGTATCTACAGAAAGGTTTTTAAGTACCGCTACAAACTCTTTTGTTTTTGGAGCTTCGAAAGACAAGCTTTCAAGTACCAAAATGTTCTCTTCCAATGCCTTTGCAGACAATGCAGATTTAATAGCTAAACGACGTACCTTTTTAGGTAGCTTGTAAGCGTAAGATCTTGGAGTTGGTCCAAAAACAACGCCACCGCCACGCCATTGTGGAGAACGGATAGAACCTTGACGCGCACGTCCAGTTCCTTTTTGTTTCCAAGGTTTACGTCCACCGCCTGCAACTTCAGAACGGTTTTTAACTTTATGAGTTCCTTGACGTAAGGAAGCTCGTTGCATGATGATTGCTTCAAATAATACGTGATTATTAGGTTCGATACCAAAGATGGATTCATTTAGTTCGATGTCGCCAACTTGTGAACCTGTTTGGTTGAACAATGTAACTTTTGGCATTCTATTGCTCCTCCTTTCTCAGAAATTACTTTGCTTTAACAGCAGATTTAACTTTGATCAATGCTTTTCTAGCACCAGGTACATTACCTTTGATCAATAGTAGGTTACGTTCAACATCAACTTTAACGATAGCTAAGTTTTGAACAGTGATTTGATCTCCACCCATACGTCCTGGTAAAAGTTTACCTTTGAATACGCGGTTTGGAGCTACAGGACCCATTGAACCTGGGCGACGGTGGTAACGAGAACCATGAGACATAGGTCCGCGAGATTGTCCATGACGCTTGATAGAGCCTTGGAAACCTTTACCTTTTGAAATTCCTGATACATCTACTAAATCGCCTTCAGCGAAAATACTAACATTGACTTCTTGACCGATCTCATATTCAGTAAGATCCGTTCCGCGGAATTCGCGAATGAAGCGCTTAGGAGTAGTATTTGCTTTTTCAACATGGCCCTTTTCAGGTTTGTTAGAAAGCTTTTCACGTTTGTTTTCAAAACCAACTTGAACTGCTTCATAGCCATCAGTTTCAACAGTTTTCTTTTGAAGAACCACGTTATTAGCAGCTTCGATAACTGTTACCGGAATAAGTTCACCATTTTCAGCAAAAACTTGAGTCATACCGATTTTTCTTCCTAAGATTCCTTTGGTCATAAGTCACACCTCCTAGAGTAATTGTTCATATTTATATGAATTATAATTTGATTTCAATGTCAACGCCTGATGGTAGATCTAAACGCATCAATGAATCAACTGTTTGTGGAGTTGGGTTAACGATGTCGATTAGACGTTTATGCGTACGCATTTCGAATTGTTCACGAGAATCTTTGTATTTATGAACCGCACGTAGGATCGTGTATACCGATCTTTCAGTAGGTAATGGAATCGGACCAGATACAGCCGCACCAGAACGTTTTGCAGTTTCAACAATTTTCTCAGCAGATTGATCAAGGATTCTGTGATCATATGCTTTTAAACGGATACGAATTTTTTGTTTTGCCATAATTTTCCCTCCTTTTCGCCTATTTTAAAATAGACCTTCTCAATGGAAATTTCCCACACACTCGCCATGGCAAAGCGGCCGGGTGTGTCAGCAACCTTCCATATCATCGCAGTCAAAGACCAACATTGTCTATTATACATATAACACAAGTGAAATGCAAGTCAAACTTAGATTTTTCTTGTGCAACACACTTTTATTATTATACATACTATCACAAGTATTTACAAGTACATTCTACGTGGTCTTTCATATCCATTTTCTTCATTTGGAATTATCGAGAAACCCATTAAATAAACTCCAGTTATAATAGAAGAAAGAATGAATATTCTTTACAAATAGAAAAGAAGCAGATGGCGTCCCATCTGCTTCTTCCGGAAGGCGTCCCTTCCAATATTGTTTTATCAATCAATTATTCTTGGATTGTAGCAACTACGCCAGCGCCTACAGTACGTCCACCCTCACGGATAGAGAATTTAGTACCTTCTTCGATAGCGATTGGAGCGATAAGTTCTACAGTCATTTCGATGTTGTCTCCAGGCATAACCATTTCTACGCCTTCAGGAAGGTTACAAATACCAGTTACGTCAGTTGTACGGAAGTAGAACTGAGGACGGTAGTTTGTAAAGAATGGAGTGTGACGTCCACCTTCTTCTTTAGAAAGAACATAAACTTCAGCTTTGAACTTTGTGTGTGGAGTGATAGTGCTTGGTTTAGCAAGAACTTGTCCACGTTGGATATCTTCACGGGATACACCACGAAGAAGTGCACCGATGTTGTCACCAGCTTCAGCATAGTCAAGAAGTTTACGGAACATTTCAACACCAGTTACAGTTGTTGGTTTAGACTCTTCGTTGAAACCGATGATGTCAACAACGTCACCGACTTTAACTTGTCCACGCTCAACACGGCCAGTTGCAACTGTTCCACGACCAGTGATTGAGAATACATCCTCAACTGGCATCATGAATGGCTTGTCAGTGTCACGAGTTGGTTCTGGGATGTACTCGTCAACAGCTGTCATTAATTCATGGATTTTTTCTTCCCAAGCAGCGTCTCCTTGAAGAGCTTTTAGGGCAGATCCTTTGATAACTGGAATGTCATCGCCAGGGAATTCGTATTCAGATAGAAGATCACGGATTTCCATTTCTACTAATTCAAGAAGTTCTTCGTCATCTACCATGTCGCATTTGTTCATGAATACTACTAGGTATGGTACACCTACTTGACGAGAAAGAAGGATGTGCTCACGAGTTTGTGGCATTGGGCCATCAGCAGCAGATACTACTAGGATTCCGCCGTCCATTTGTGCAGCACCTGTGATCATGTTTTTAACATAGTCAGCATGTCCTGGGCAGTCAACGTGTGCATAGTGACGAGTAGCTGTTTCGTACTCAACGTGTGCAGTAGAGATTGTGATACCACGTTCTCTTTCTTCTGGAGCACCATCGATTTGGTCATAAGCGCGAGCTTCTGCTCCACCAGATTTAGCAAGTACAGTTGTGATTGCAGCAGTTAGAGTTGTTTTACCATGGTCAACGTGACCAATTGTTCCAACGTTAACGTGCGGTTTTGAACGATCAAATTTAGCTTTTCCCATTAGGAATTCCTCCTTAAAATTATAAATAAAAAATTAAGTATATAGGGGCTGTGAAAGAAGACTAATTCTTCCATCACAGCTTACATAAGATAGTTATACTTTAATAAGAGATGAAAATCAATTATTCACCTTTATTTTTTTTGATGATTTCTTCAGAAATGCTCTTAGGTACTTCTTCATAATGATCGAAGTGCATAGAGAATGTTCCGCGTCCTTGAGTGTTAGAACGTAAAGATGTAGCATATCCGAACATTTCAGATAGTGGTACCATCGCTTTAACCATTTGCGTGTTACCGCGAGCTTCCATACCTTCTACACGACCACGACGAGATGTGATATCTCCCATGATGTCGCCTAGGTAATCTTCTGGAATAACTACTTCCACTTTCATGATCGGTTCAAGGATGACAGGACTACATTTAGATGCTGCATTTTTAAGAGCCATAGATGCAGCAATTTTAAATGCCATTTCGTTGGAGTCAACGTCATGGTAAGATCCGTCGAATAATTTAGCTTTGATGTCGACTAGCGGGTAACCAGCAAGTACACCACGGTCAAGTGAATCAACTAATCCAGCTTGTACAGCAGGGATATATTCACGTGGTACTACACCACCGACGATAGCATTTTCAAATTCGAATCCTTTACCTTCTTCGTTTGGACCAAATTCGATCCATACGTGTCCGAATTGTCCACGACCACCAGATTGGCGAACGAATTTACCTTCAACTTTAGCTGAACCACGGAAAGTTTCACGGTATGCTACTTGAGGAGCACCAACGTTTGCTTCCACTTTGAATTCGCGACGCATACGGTCAACAAGGATGTCCAAGTGAAGTTCTCCCATACCAGCGATGATCGTTTGACCAGTTTCTTGGTCAGTATGCGCACGGAATGTTGGATCTTCATCTTGAAGCTTTTGTAAAGCTTGAGACATTTTGTCTTGGTCTGCTTTTGATTTCGGTTCAACGGATAGAGAGATAACTGGCTCTGGGAATACCATGGACTCAAGAATTACTTGGTTCTTGTCATCACATAGAGTATCTCCAGTTGTAGTATCTTTCAAACCAACGGCTGCTGCGATATCTCCTGCATATACAGTAGAAATTTCTTCACGGCTGTTTGCGTGCATTTGAAGGATACGTCCAATACGCTCACGTTTTCCTTTAGTTGAGTTGATTACATATGATCCAGATTCTAGTGTACCAGAGTACACACGGAAGAATGTAAGTTTACCAACGTAAGGGTCAGTCATAACTTTAAACGCTAAAGCAGAGAACGGTTCAGAATCATCTGAATGACGTTCAACTTCATCTTCTGAATCCGGTAATGTACCTTTGATAGCAGGTACATCCAATGGAGAAGGAAGGAAGTCGATAACGTTATCAAGCATTAATTGAACACCTTTGTTTTTGAAAGCCGATCCGCAGATAACTGGGAAGAATTCAACATTAACGGTTGCTGTACGGATAGCTGCTTTCAATTCAGCAATGCTGATTTCTTCGCCGCCAAGGTATTTTTCCATTAAGTCTTCATTAACTTCTGCTACTGCTTCAATTAACTTTTCACGGTATTCTTCAGCTAATTCCCGATGTTCTTCAGGAATTTCACCGATAGTGATATCAGTTCCTAGGTCATTACCGTAGAAATGAGTTTTCATTTCAATAAGGTCAATGATTGCAGAGAATTGATCTTCTGCACCAATTGGTAACTGAACTGGGTGAGCGTTAGCTTGTAAACGATCGTGGATAGTTCCAACTGAATACAAGAAGTCTGCACCGATTTTGTCCATTTTATTTACGAATACGACACGTGGTACACCGTAAGTTGTAGCTTGGCGCCAAACCGTTTCAGTTTGAGGCTCAACACCTGATTGGGCATCAAGTACAGCTACAGCTCCATCAAGTACGCGCAAAGAACGTTCAACTTCAACTGTGAAGTCTACGTGTCCCGGTGTATCGATGATGTTTACACGGTGACCTTTCCACTGCGCAGTTGTTGCAGCGGAAGTGATCGTGATTCCGCGTTCTTGTTCCTGTTCCATCCAGTCCATTTGTGAAGCACCTTCGTGCGTTTCACCGATTTTGTGGATTTTACCAGTATAATATAGAACACGTTCTGTTGTTGTCGTTTTACCAGCATCGATGTGAGCCATGATACCGATATTACGAGTGTTTGCTAAGGAGAACTCTCTTGCCATTTGTCTTTCTCCTTCCTTCTATAAGGATTTTATAGTGATTAATCTTACCAGCGATAATGTGCGAAAGCTTTGTTGGCTTCAGCCATTTTGTGTGTATCTTCACGTTTCTTAACTGCTGCTCCAGTATTGTTGGCAGCATCCATGATTTCATAAGCTAAACGCTCTTCCATCGTTTTTTCTCCACGAAGGCGAGAGTAGTTTACTAACCAACGAAGTCCTAGAGTCGATTTACGGTCTGGACGCACCTCAACTGGTACTTGGTAGTTAGCTCCACCCACACGGCGTGCTTTTACTTCTAGTACAGGCATGATGTTTTTAAGTGCTTGATCGAAAACTTCGATCGGCTCATTGCCAGTACGTTCTTTGATTAAATCAAATGCAGAGTAAAGAATTTTTTGTGATTTACCTCTTTGTCCATCAACCATTAATTTGTTGATTAAGCGAGTCACAAGTTTTGAATTATATATTGGATCTGGTAATACGTCTCTTTTCGTTACAGGTCCTTTACGAGGCATTATATTTCCTCCTTTCAAGAAAGTTCAATTTTGGTTTTAGTTTATTTTTTTGCTGCTTTCGGACGCTTAGTACCGTATTTAGAACGGCCTTGCATACGATTGTTAACTCCAGCTGTATCAAGAGCACCACGTACGATATGGTAACGTACCCCTGGTAAATCTTTTACACGTCCGCCACGGATAAGAACCACGCTGTGTTCTTGTAGGTTGTGACCGATACCTGGGATATAAGCTGTTACCTCGATACCGTTTGTTAGACGTACACGCGCATATTTACGTAACGCGGAGTTTGGTTTTTTCGGTGTCATAGTACCCACACGAGTGCAAACACCACGTTTTTGCGGAGATGATACGTTAGTTTGTGCTTTTTTAAAGCTGTTGTAGCCTTTGTTAAGTGCTGGAGATTTTGAATTAACCTCTTTAGACTCGCGTCCTTTACGCACTAATTGATTAATAGTAGGCATTACATTTTTCCTCCCTTCACGTTTTCATTTCTAGTACCACACATCCAGGTGGTTCATAAATGGGTAAAAACAAAGTCTTTGCAAATATTATTGCAAAAACATTTTTACTTTTTAATGGCAACAGTTGCTGCTCCGACATCAATACCACATGCTTTGCCAAGCATTCTCATCGAATCAACATATGTGATAGGAACATCCAATTCTTTGGCGGTCTCAACGACACGCCCAGTCAAGTATATATCTGCATCATCAGCGATGATAACTTCTTGAATTAAATTGTTTTTAAGAGCTCTAACTGCTTGCTTCGTCCCTATAATCACTGACTTTGCCTGTATTACTTTTTCATAAGACATGGTCCATATCCTCCAAAGTTACAGGGTAACATAGGAGCACCTTTGCTATAGTATCATTATAAGTCGGATACTGTCAACTTCTTTCAAAAAAATAATTCAAGCAAAAGGTTTTCCTTACATAATTCTATTAAGATTTTCAATTTGCCCAAACGGAAATTATCAAATTCTCATAGGCTTTACAGCCGGCCATGAGTAATAAGAGAGACCAGCTCAATAAATTCTGATCCTTCATCTCCTCCAATAGGAAACGGGAGTGTGGTTTTCAGTTTAAATTATTGAGCTGGTCCTTTTTCCATTAATCCACTGTTACTGTATCGGCATTTTCGTCAACAACGACAGGGTTTGCTTTTCTGTATCTAAGCATTCCTGTTCCTGCAGGGACAAGTTTACCGATGATGACATTTTCCTTAAGCCCCAGCAATTCATCACGTTTTCCTTTTATTGCTGCATCAGTCAAGACCCTAGTTGTTTCTTGGAATGACGCGGCGGACAAGAAGGAATCCGTTTCAAGAGATGCTTTTGTGATACCTAGCAATACAGGACGGCCTGTAGCAGGTAATTTGTTGGTCAGCAATGCATCAGTGTTTGCAGTGGTGAACTGGTTGACATCCAATAATGTTCCTGGAAGCACTTCAGTTTCGCCTGCATCAAGCACACGGACTTTACGCATCATTTGTCTAACCATTACCTCGATGTGCTTATCACCGATTTCAACACCTTGCATCCGGTATACTTTTTGAACTTCATGAAGCAGGTATTCCTGAACAGTAAGCACGTCTGTAACCTTCAGCAATTCTTTCGGATCGATGGAACCCTCTGTCAACTCTTCACCACGACGGACAGGTGTATCAACAGTTACTCTTAAACGTGCTGTGTACGGCGCAGTATATGTGCGTGATTCAACAGCACCTTGAACAACGATTTCCTGTTGTTTATCCCGAATTTCATTGATGGAAACAATCGTTCCTTCAATTTCGGAAATGACAGCTTGACCTTTAGGGTTTCTTGCTTCAAATATTTCTTGGATACGAGGAAGACCTTGAGTGATATCGTCCCCAGCAACCCCACCTGTATGGAATGTACGCATCGTCAACTGTGTACCAGGTTCTCCGATTGATTGAGCGGCAATGATACCGACTGCTTCGCCCACTTCAACTTCTTGACCGGTAGCCAAGTTGCGTCCATAACATTTTTTACATACACCATGGCTGGTGTTACATGTAAAGGCAGAACGGATCCATGCTGTTTCGATTCCAAGTGATTCAATATAGTTAGCAAGATCTTCAGTAATAAGATCATTTTCAGCCACGATTACTTCATTTGTTTCTGGATGTCTGATCGCTTTTCTTGCATAACGGCCAACTAGGCGCTCTTCAAGATGCTCAATTATTTCAGTACCCTCTCTCAAGGCTGAAATTTTCAAGCCGCGGTCCGTTCCACAATCGTCATCACGGATGATGACATCTTGGGCAACGTCAACAAGTCGACGGGTAAGGTAACCGGAATCGGCCGTTTTAAGCGCTGTATCGGCAAGACCTTTACGCGCACCATGTGTAGAGATGAAGTACTCCAATACGGTTAAACCTTCACGGAAACTTGATTTGATCGGTAATTCAATGATACGTCCAGCCGGGTTGGCCATCAAACCACGCATACCAGCAAGCTGCGTAAAGTTGGAAGCATTACCACGGGCACCGGAATCACTCATCATGAAGATCGGGTTGCGTCGGTCCAGGGAGTCCATAAGTTTGGACTGAATGGTATCCTTGGCAGCACTCCAAATTGAAATGACGCGATCATAACGCTCATCCTCAGTAATAAGACCGCGTCTGAATTGTTTCAAGACGTTATCCACTTTGGTTTGAGCCTCAGTAATGATTTCTTGTTTTTCTTTTAAAACGACAATATCAGCCACACCAACGGTAATACCAGCTTTTGTCGAATATTTGAATCCAAGATCTTTCATCCGGTCAAGCATTTTGGATGTTTCGGTAATTTTAAAGCGTTTAAAGACTTCCGCGATGATATTTCCAAGAATTTTTTTCTTGAAAGGATCGATAGCAGGTTGGGACTTAATCAATTCAGGGATATTAGCGCCCTTTTCCACAAAATATTTCTCTGGAGTTTTGGTTTCCAGATTATAACGTGTCGGTTCGTTAATATACGGGAATGATTTAGGTAAAATTTCATTGAAGATCAATTTCCCAACAGTCGTAATTAGAAGTTGGCCGTTTTGTTCTTCAGTGAATGTTTCATTATTTAGTGACGATGCATGTACGGCACAACGGGAATGTAAGTGTACATATCCGTTTTGGTATGCAAGTAACGCTTCACTTGTATCTTTAAAGATCATACCCTCACCGATAGCGCCTTCTCTTTCCAATGTTAAGTAATAGTTACCTAATACCATATCTTGAGAAGGTGTAACGACAGGTTTACCATCTTTAGGGTTCAAAATGTTCTGTGCTGCAAGCATAAGCATGCGTGCTTCGGCTTGTGCTTCAGAAGATAGAGGAACGTGGACCGCCATTTGGTCACCGTCAAAGTCAGCGTTGTAAGCTGTACATACGAGCGGATGCAAACGAATTGCACGACCTTCAACCAACGTTGGTTCAAATGCTTGGATCCCAAGTCTATGAAGTGTCGGTGCACGGTTCAATAGTACTGGGTGTTCTCTAATAACTTCTTCTAGGACATCCCATATTTCAGGAGATAAACGTTCAATTTTGCGCTTAGCGGATTTGATGTTATGCGCTAGACCCCTCTGAACAAGCTCCTTCATTACGAATGGTTTGAATAATTCAATCGCCATTTCTTTCGGAAGACCACATTGGTACATCTTTAAGTTTGGTCCGACTACGATAACGGAACGGCCAGAGTAATCAACACGTTTACCAAGAAGGTTTTGACGGAAACGGCCTTGTTTACCTTTTAACATGTGAGATAAAGATTTTAACGGACGGTTACCTGGTCCAGTTACCGGACGGCCACGACGGCCATTATCGATAAGAGCATCGACAGCTTCTTGCAGCATACGCTTCTCATTTTGAACGATAATGCTTGGTGCTCCAAGGTCCAGTAATCTTTTCAACCGATTATTACGGTTGATAACACGACGATATAAATCATTTAAATCAGATGTGGCAAAACGTCCTCCATCAAGTTGAACCATAGGACGAAGCTCCGGTGGAATGACCGGAAGCACGTCAAGGATCATCCATGAAGGCTCATTTCCGGAGTTACGGAATGCTTCAAGCACTTCCAAGCGTTTGATTGCACGGGTTCTGCGTTGTCCTTGAGCTGTTTTAAGCTCCTCTTTCAACGACTCTACTTCCTTTTCCGTATCAATATCTTGTAAAAGTTTTTTAATAGCTTCCGCACCCATGGCAGCTTGGAATTTCTTACCGTATTTTTCACGGTATGTACGATATTCCTTTTCAGAAAGAAGCTGTTTCTTTTCTAAAGTTGTATCGCCCGTTTCAGTTACTACGTAAGATGCAAAGTAAATAACTTCTTCCAAAGCCCGTGGAGACATATCAAGAACAAGTCCCATACGGCTAGGAATTCCTTTAAAATACCATATGTGTGAAACTGGTGCTGCCAGCTCAATATGACCCATACGCTCACGACGCACCTTAGCACGGGTGACTTCAACGCCACAACGGTCACAGACTACGCCTTTATAACGAACACGTTTATATTTTCCGCAATGACATTCCCAGTCCTTTTGAGGTCCAAAAATTCTCTCACAGAATAAACCGTCTTTTTCTGGCTTTAACGTACGATAGTTGATTGTTTCTGGTTTTTTAACTTCTCCATGGGACCAAGAACGAATCTTGTCTGGTGAAGCAAGACCAATTTTCATATACTCAAAATTATTAACGTCTAACAAGGGGCCTACCTCCCTTTTAATCTCCAGGTTTAACCCTTGATTGCCGTCACGTTATGAGGCAATCTTACACCGGATGATGGTTGATTGAATCAATAAGGCTCTAACAAGGCAGCATGATTTTCTAATGAACATCTCGCTGCCAGTCAGAGCAGGTAATATATTACTGGATATGTTTATATTTAATTTTATTCTTTGACAGGTGCCCCTACTTCGGAAGCAACCATATCTTTAGTTTCTGAATCAAGGCTTAATTTGTCTGCTTGGTTGGCTTCATCTTCATCTTCCAAATCACGCATTTCGATTTCACGATCTTCGGCATTGAGGATTTTAACATCCAATCCCAAACTTTGAAGCTCCTTAATCAATACTTTGAATGACTCAGGAACACCTGGTTCAGGGACATTTTCACCTTTGACAATCGCTTCGTACGTTTTAACACGACCCACGACATCATCTGATTTAACGGTTAGGATTTCTTGTAATGTATAAGCGGCACCATAAGCTTCAAGTGCCCATACTTCCATCTCACCGAAACGCTGTCCACCAAATTGCGCTTTACCACCAAGTGGTTGCTGCGTAACAAGGGAGTAAGGTCCAGTTGAACGTGCATGAAGTTTATCATCGACCATATGCGCCAGTTTGATCATGTACATGACACCAACTGATACACGGTTATCGAATGCTTCACCTGAACGGCCATCATAAAGGACAGTTTTTGCATCACGGGACATCC
The DNA here is from genome assembly GCF_001054655.1 of Bacillus sp. 220_BSPC. Classification (NCBI taxonomy): domain Bacteria; kingdom Bacillati; phylum Bacillota; class Bacilli; order Caryophanales; family Bacillaceae; genus Bacillus; species Bacillus sp. 220_BSPC. Next base: position 24,619 of record NZ_JVPL01000005.1, on the reverse strand, counting down.
CAGCTTCTTCAATTGTACCCCAAACGTCTTCCTCAGTGGCACCATCGAATACAGGAGATGCTACATGAATGCCAAGTGCGCGTGCAGCCATACCTAAGTGTAGCTCCAACACCTGACCGATGTTCATACGTGAAGGTACACCCAATGGGTTTAACATGATGTCGACTGGAGTGCCGTCCGGTAAATAAGGCATATCTTCTTCAGGAAGAATCCTGGAGATTACCCCTTTGTTACCATGTCGTCCGGCCATTTTATCGCCTTCATGGATTTTACGTTTTTGAACGATATATACACGTGCGAGTTGATTTACACCAGGAGGTAGTTCATCGCCGTCTTCTCTGTTAAATACTTTAACATCAAGAACGATCCCTCCGCCGCCGTGAGGTACACGAAGTGATGTATCCCTTACTTCACGTGCTTTTTCACCGAAGATTGCATGTAATAGACGTTCCTCAGCAGTCAGCTCCGTTACACCTTTAGGCGTGACTTTACCAACGAGAAGGTCTCCGTCTTTCACTTCAGCACCCACACGGATAATTCCGCGCTCATCAAGATTACGAAGCGCATCTTCCCCTACGTTAGGGATATCACGGGTGATTTCTTCAGGCCCTAATTTTGTATCGCGTGATTCAGATTCATATTCTTCAATATGAATGGAAGTGTACACATCATCTTTAACCAATCGTTCACTCATGATGATGGCATCTTCATAGTTATATCCATCCCATGTCATGAAGGCTACCAATACGTTACGTCCAAGTGCCAACTCACCTTTTTCCATTGAAGGACCATCAGCAAGAATTTCACCTTTTACGACGTTGTCGCCAACACTTACGATAGGGCGTTGATTATAGCACGTTCCTTGGTTGGAACGAATGAATTTTAATAGACGATATTTATCAAGATTTCCTTTTACTTGCTGCCCATCTACTTCACTTACCCTACGTACCCATACTTCACGTGATTCAACGTGCTCTACGATACCAGGGTGTTTACAGATTACTGCAGCACCGGAGTCTTTCGCTGAAACATACTCCATACCCGTTCCTACTCGAGGGGCTTCCGGTTGAAGCAAAGGAACTGCTTGACGTTGCATGTTCGCTCCCATAAGGGCACGGTTGGAGTCATCGTTTTCCAAGAAAGGAATACATGCAGTCGCGGCAGATACAACCTGTTTAGGAGATACATCCATGTAATCTACGCGGTCACGCGGAACAACGGTATTTTCACCGCGGAAACGTGCAACAACATCATTATCAAGGAATGAGCCGTCATCCGACAGTCGTACATTCGCTTGGGCAACTACATAGTTATCTTCCTCATCAGCTGTTAAGTAATCGATTTGGCTTGTAATTTTACCTGTTTCAGGGTCCACACGGCGGTATGGTGTTTCAATGAAGCCATATGGGTTAACCTTTGCAAAACTGGATAACGAGTTAATCAAACCAATATTCGGTCCCTCAGGCGTTTCAATCGGACACATGCGGCCATAGTGGGAATAATGAACGTCACGTACTTCAAAGCCAGCACGCTCACGTGTCAGACCACCAGGTCCCAATGCAGATAGACGACGTTTATGCGTCAATTCAGCCAACGGGTTCGTTTGATCCATGAACTGGGAAAGCTGGGAGCTTCCAAAGAACTCTTTAATGGACGCAATGACCGGGCGAATGTTGATTAGTTGCTGTGGAGTGATTGTGTTCGTATCCTGAATGGACATTCTTTCACGGACAACACGCTCCATACGGGATAAACCAATTCTGAATTGGTTTTGCAGCAATTCACCAACGGAACGCAGACGACGGTTACCTAAATGGTCAATGTCATCCGTGATTCCCACACCATGTAATAAATTAAAGAAATAACTGATGGAAGAAATGATATCAGCCGGTGTAATGTTTTTGACCTGGTCGGTCACATAAGCATTACCGATGATATTGATCACTTTTTCGCCTTCAGCATCGTTTGGTGCAAACACTTTAATAGGTTGAAGAAGAGTTTCTTCCTCTACTACACCACCTGATGGATGGAATGTTTTGAATCCTATTCCACCTTCGATATGAGGCAGAATCCTATCAAGAGTCCGACGATCAAGCATTGTACCTTTTTCAACAATGATTTCTCCCGTTTCAGGATCAATCAAAGTCTCTGCAATACGTTGTCCGAATAAACGGTTCTTAATATGCAGTTTTTTGTTTATTTTATAACGGCCTACATTAGCTAAATCATAACGTTTCGGATCAAAGAAGCGTGATACTAAAAGACTTTTCGCGTTTTCGACAGTAGGCGGTTCACCTGGGCGTAGACGCTCATAGATTTCTAGTAATGCTTTTTCCACACTCTCGGTGTTATCCTTTTCAAGAGTGTTGCGAAGGTATTCGTTGTCACCGATCAAATCGATGATTTCTTGATCTGTTCCGAATCCAAGGGCACGCATCAATACCGTGATCGGTAATTTCCTGGTGCGGTCGATTCGAACATACACAACATCCTTGGCGTCTGTTTCGTATTCGAGCCATGCGCCACGGTTAGGAATAACGGTCGCAGAGAACCCAAGCTTACCGTTTTTATCCATTTTCCCATTGTAGTAAACACTCGGTGAGCGCACTAATTGGGATACAATTACCCGTTCGGCACCATTGATGACAAATGTACCTGTTTCAGTCATCAGCGGGAAGTCGCCCATGAATACATCCTGGTCTTTTACTTCCCCTGTTTCTTTGTTAACAAGGCGCACTTTCACACGAAGTGGTGCAGAATACGTAACATCGCGTTCTTTTGTTTCTTCCACAGAATACTTCGGCTCAGCTAAGCTGTAATCGATGAATTCTAACGATAAATTACCTGTAAAATCCTCAATAGGAGAAATGTCCTGGAACATTTCCTTTAAACCTACATCTAGAAACCATTGATAAGAAGCTGTTTGAATTTCAATCAGATTCGGAAGGTCCAAAACCTCACTGATTCTTGCATAACTTCTACGTTGGCGGTGTCGTCCATACTGAACAAGTTGACCTGTCAACTGATTCACCCCTTAAATCAAGCGTTATAAGGATCCATTTGCCTCGGAAAAGGAATCATTTCCATAGACAAAAAGAAAATGGTTTTTATTTTAAAAACCACTATTTCTCATAAAACGAACTATTATTTATATATTTTTCCCATATTATCCATTGATTATACACCAATGGTATAAAAATTGCATAGTTACGGAATTATATATATGCATTTTATAATACTAACATAGCGAAAATTTAGAGTCAAACCTTTTTGGATAATAGTATATAGTAACCTTTTTTCTTAACGGGCACTTCAATATTTCCAAATAATTGCTCCATTTTATCCATTGCGGAGGGAGCCCCTTGTTTTTTTTGAATGACAACCCATAATTCTCCACCAGCTACCAAACTGCGATAGCTTTCTTCTAAAATTTCGTGGACTACACTTTTACCTGCGCGAATGGGAGGGTTCGTAAGAATCGCTGCGAATTGATTGGAGGCAACTTTGTCAAAACGATCGCTTTCGTAAATATTCACATTTGCGATCCCATTAGAAGCAGCATTCTCTTTTGACAATTCAACTGCCCGGCTATTTATATCAATCATTTCTATCGTTCTATCGGGATAAGCTGCCGCAATCGATATTCCGATCGGTCCATATCCGCAACCAACATCGAGAATATTTCCTTCCACAGCTTCATTAAGGTTAAAACTCTCAACCAAAAGACGCGATCCGAAATCAACTTCCTTTTTCGAAAAAACACCATTATCACTTTTGAAGCGAAATGTACGTCCCTTTAATGTGAAATCCCAAAATTTCGGATTGCTTACGACATCCGGTTTATGTGAGTAGTAATGCTCTGTCAGAGTCATCTCCCCCTATCAGAAAGGAATATTGAAGATTTAATGAGAGAAGAGAATTGAAGAATGGATGCTTGCACGCCGGAATGTTCCAGTAACGATATCCTCGTTACCAAACCATTAACGGCCAGTTCCCGTCATTTCTTTAAAAATGAAGAAAAAAAGCCCGCCAATGATAGCGAGCTTTTTGTTTATGCAAGATTACTTAACTTCAACGCCAGCTCCAACTTCTTCAAGTTTAGCTTTGATTTCTTCAGCTTCTTCTTTAGAAGCGCCTTCTTTGATTGCTTTTGGAGTGTTGTCAACAAGTTCTTTTGCTTCTTTAAGTCCAAGACCTGTAACTTCACGTACAGCTTTGATAACTTTGATTTTTTGATCTCCAGCAGATGTAAGAACTACATCAAACTCAGTTTTTTCTTCAGCAGCAGCGCCACCAGCAGCAGCTACAGCTACAGGTGCAGCAGCAGTTACGCCAAATTCTTCTTCGATTGCTTTTACAAGGTCGTTTAATTCTAAAACAGTCATGTTTTTAACTGCTTCAATGATTTGATCTTTAGTCATTTTTATTTCCTCCTCGAAATGGTTGGTTTTTTTTGAATCAGCAGGCTAAATAAGCGGTTAGCTTACGCGCCTTGTTCTTCTTTTTGCTCTGCAACAGCTTTTGTAGCAAGAGCAAGTCCGCGCATAGGTGCTTGTAGCACGCTGAGTAGCATTGAAAGTAGGCCTTCGCGTGAAGGTAGTTCTGCAAGAGCTTTAATTTCTTCAGCAGTTGCAACATTTCCTTCGATAACTCCAGCTTTGATTTCTAACGCTTCATGTTTTTTCGCAAAATCGTTAAGGATTTTTGCTGGCGCAATAACATCTTCTGTTGAGAATGCAATTGCGTTTGGACCTGTTAATGATTCGTTCAAAGCGCTAAGCTCAGCACTTTCAGCAGCACGGCGAGTCATAGAGTTTTTGTAAACTTTAAACTCAACGCCAGCTTCACGAAGTTGCTTACGAAGTTCTGTTACTTCAGCAACAGTCAATCCACGGTAGTCAACAACTACTGTTGATTGGCTTGAAGTTAACTTTTCAGAAATCTCAGCAACGATTTTTTGCTTTTGTTCAATAATTGCGTTCATCCTTACACCTCCTGTAGATTTGCTTGAAAACATTTATACCGTTTCAAAGAAAAAGCCTTCATCTCTATTGCAGACATGAAGGCAGTAATTTCAAAAGTCATAGTCCAGGACTATTATTATCGAATTACCTCGGCAGGGAATTAAGCTCGTAATGAGCACCTACTGTCTACGGTACAAATAGTATTCATTTATTCACAACAAAACTTATTATAACAATAATAGTTTTGGTATGTCAATTATTTATTTGAAAGAAGAAGGATCAACTTTCACGCCAGGGCCCATTGTAGTTGTTACAGAAACGTTTTTCATGTAAGTTCCTTTAGCAGCCGCAGGTTTAACTTTCAATAATGTATCATAGATAGTAGTGAAGTTTTCCACTAGTTTAGCATCTTCGAAAGATACTTTACCGATTGGAGCATGGATGTTACCAGCTTTATCTACGCGGTATTCAACTTTACCAGCTTTGATTTCATTAACAGCTTTCGTTACATCGAAAGTTACTGTGCCAGTTTTAGGGTTAGGCATTAAACCTTTAGGTCCTAACACACGGCCAAGTTTACCAACTTCACCCATCATGTCTGGAGTCGCAACGATTACATCGAATTCGAACCATCCTTGTTGGATTTTGTTGATGTAGTCAGATTCGCCAACGTAGTCAGCACCAGCAGCTTCCGCTTCTTTTGCTTTTTCGCCTTTAGCGAATACTAATACGCGTTGAGTTTTACCAGTACCATTCGGAAGAACAACAGCTCCACGAATTTGTTGGTCAGCTTTCTTAGGGTCTACGCCTAAACGGAAAGCAACTTCAACAGTCGCATCGAATTTTGCGAAGTTTGCTTTTTTAGCAACTTCGATTGCTTCAGTTACAGCATAAGCCTTAGAAACTTCTACAAGCTTAGCTGCTTCAAGATACTTTTTACCTTTTTTCGCCATGATATAAATCCTCCTAAATTGTGGTTTTAACGGAATGACCTCCCACGAATAAAGGTTGCGAGTATCAATCGCAACCCCGTAGAAACAAATAGCAATTACATGGATTAGTCTTCGATGACAATACCCATGCTGCGAGCAGTACCTTCAACCATACGCATTGCAGCTTCAACGCTTGCAGCGTTTAGGTCAGGCATTTTAGTTTCAGCAATCTCGCGCACTTGATCACGCTTGACTGTAGCAACTTTATTACGGTTAGGTTCACCAGAACCAGACTCGATACCAGCTACTTTCTTGAGCAATACTGCAGCCGGTGGAGTTTTTGTAATGAATGTAAATGAACGGTCTTCAAATACCGTGATTTCAACAGGAATAATTAGACCAGCTTGATCTGCTGTACGAGCGTTGAACTCCTTACAGAATCCCATGATGTTTACACCAGCTTGACCTAATGCAGGACCGACTGGCGGTGCCGGATTCGCTTTACCAGCAGGAATTTGCAATTTAACCATTTTAATTACTTTTTTAGCCACGAGACACACCTCCTTATAAGTCCGTGATGTGGTAATAGGGTAATACCCTCCCACTCATCTTGAATTCTTTATCTATTAATAAAGAATGCTTGTATCGTTGAGGCCTAAAAATTGAAACATACTGACCTTTGAAATTTTACCACTTTCAAAAGGCAATTTCAAGTTTTTTTCCGTTTATAATTTTTCCACTTGATTAAAATCAAGTTCTACCGGTGTATCACGGCCGAACATATTGACTAGGACCCTTACTTTCCCTTTGTCTTTATCAAGTTCTTCAATCGGTCCTGCAAAAGTTGCAAATGGGCCTTCTTTAACTTGAACCGTATCACCGATTTCAAAATCAACTTCGATTTTGCTTTCATCTACGCCCATTCGTTTAAGAACGACTTCAATTTCTTCCGGAAGCAATGCAGTCGGTTTTGACCCCGCTCCAGACGAACCCACGAAACCTGTTACCCCTGGCGTATTCCGGACAACATACCATGAATCATCCGTCATGATGATCTCAACCAACACATAACCTGGAAACACTTTCTTTTTGGTCACTTTCTTTTTGCCATCTTTCACTTCTGTTTCTTCTTCTTCTGGAACTACAACGCGAAAGATCTTGTCTTCCATCCCCATAGTTTCAACACGTTTTTCCAAGTTAGCTTTAACCTTGTTCTCATAACCTGAATAGGTGTGAACTACATACCAATTCTTTTCCATGTGTTAGGACTTTAACGTCCTTCCCTCCCTGCAATCGATCATTTTCTTTATTAATCTTTATCTTTGAACGTTTTAGCCAAAAAACCATACAGGCGTCATCCCGAACTTAACTAGAATATATTGTGATGATTCATATTACAGCAGCACTCGTTTTTGAACTTCTTCACTTATTAAAAAAGACAAATTAAAAAACCCGTTTCCGGGCTTTTCTGCTGACACATATTATTCTATCACTATTATACCTTATTTTCGAATCTCTTATTCAATAACTAAGCGAATTAATTCGGAAATACCCAAATCGACCACTGTAAAGAATAAAGCCATAAATACTACAGTCGTTACCACCACGATTGTATATTTGGTAAGCTCCTTGCGTTTCGGCCAGCTTACTTTTTGCATTTCGCGAGCGACTCCGCTGAAAAATTCGGTAAAACGTTTCATGAATGTACCTCCAAGCATTAGAAGCTTCTGTCAATCTATTTATAAAACGGTTATTTCGTTTCTTTATGAATCGAGTGTGAGTTGCAAGTACTGCAAAATTTCTTGATTTCCAGCCGTTCGCCGCTTGTCGATTGTTTGCTCTCATAACTATAATTTCTTGAACCGCAATCGTTGCAGGCAAGAACTATTTTTTTTCGCATTAGATACACCTATCCTATCTACTATATCCATAAAACCTTATCACGACTGTTTTTTATTGTCAATATCAAAGCGGGTTCCACCCATTATGGACAACGTAAATCAAAACATCGGCTTGCATCTAAAAATCTTAGTGAATAAAAAAACTTCCATGTGGAGAAGGGACAGATGAAATTAAGCGGAAAAAGCGGAGGGATTATAAACTGATTTCCCTTACTTCCAGATAGCGCTCGAGCTTTCTTTTCACCCGCTGAAGGGCGTTGTCGATTGACTTAACATGCCGGTTCAACTCTTCCGAAATTTCTTGGTAGGTTTGTCCATCCAGGTAAAGAGCTAACACTTTTCTCTCAAGATCACTCAGGAGCTCGGCCATCTTTAATTCGATATCGTCAAACTCTTCTTGGTTGATGATCAGTTCTTCCGGGTCCAAAACCTTCGTACCCGATATGATATCCATTAGAGTTCGGTCCGATTCCTCATCATAAATTGGCTTGTCCAGGGAAACATAGGAATTGAGCGGAATATGTTTTTGACGTGTTGCTGTTTTGATAGCTGTAATGATCTGCCTCGTAATGCATAGTTCTGCAAATGCTTTAAAAGAAGATAACTTATCCCCTTTAAAATCACGGACGGCTTTATATAAACCAATCATACCTTCTTGCACGATGTCTTCCTTATCGGCACCAATCAAGAAATAAGTCCTTGCCTTCGCTCTTACAAAATTACGATACTTTTGGATCAAATAATCAAGCGCTTCACTGTCTCCAGTGTGCACCAACCCTATCAATTCATCATCCTCAAACTGAAGATACTTTTCGTTCAGCTTCATTCCGAATTTGAGACCCACATTATATCCCCCTGACCTGACTCAGATAGAAATATTATACAGCAGGTAAATTTTACCCGTCAATGGTTCAAATTTTACCCCGGCGCCATTTTTCGAAAATTTCTGCCACTTCTTCACTTAAAGGAATTTTAGCAACGGGTCTTATCGTTGTTGTTTTTCTTACATCTTTCTTGATTTCGCCTTGAATTTCTTGCATTTCAATTAGCAGTTCACGAGCGGATTTCCTTAGGGCCCCTTGGCCAAAGATCACCCACTGTTCCGTGAAGTCAGAGGTTGCCACTTGAATTTGCGTTTTGACATTATTCAGTTCGATGGCCATCTTTTCTATTCTTTCATCCGCAGTTTCATTTTCTTTTGTAAAAATTACGTCAACTTTGTGATTTTTGAATATGCGGGCAATTCCCTGAACATATTGAGCATCAAATACGACAATTACACGGTATCCGGTAAATGCTTGATATTCCGCCATCATTTCTATCAATCGGTCCCTTGCAGCTGCAAGATCCCGTTCTTTTAATTCTCTCAGTTCCGGCCAAGCTCCAATAATGTTATAACCGTCCACCAACAGAATATTCATTTCGTCATTGCCCTAGGGGATTTCTTTTTCTATAAACCTCATACATCAATAAACCGGCTGCTACCGATGCATTTAACGAAGTTACTTTTCCTGCCATTGGAAGACGGATGAGAAAATCGCATTTCTCCTTCATTAACCGGGCCATGCCTTTTCCTTCGCTGCCGATAACAAGTCCAATAGGCATCTTTCCGTCCATGTTACGGTAATCATCGCTGCCTTTCGCATCGGTACCGACTATCCATACCCCTCGCTCTTTCAATTCTTCCACCGCTCTTGCCAAATTTGTAACGCGAGCTACAGGAATATATTCGATTGCACCAGTCGAAGCTTTAGCCACTGTTGCCGTCAAGCCCACTGCTCTTCTTTTCGGAATGATGATTCCATGGGCCCCGACTGCATCGGCCGTCCTCATGATCGAACCTAAATTATGCGGATCTTCAACCTCATCAAGAATCATGAAAAAAGGTGCTTCGTCCCGTTCAGCCGCTTTTGCGAATAAGTCATCCAGCTCCACATATTCATATGCAGCCACTTGTGCGATAACGCCTTGATGGATGCCTTCTACCATTTGGTCAATTTTTTTCTTCGGTACGATTTGCACGAGCACCTTCTTTTCCTTCGCGAGACCGATAAGTGGTTGCATCGAGCCTTTTTGCGAGCCCTCGGCTATCCAAATTTTATTAACTTCCCGTTCGGAGCGAAGTGCTTCCAATACGGGGTTTCTGCCAATGATATATTCTTCGCTCATGGGTTACTCCCCTTTTCTTCTTCAATGTATTCAATGGATTTTTTGATGAGTTCTTCCATTCTTTCTATTCGACCGGATAAATACAAAAATCCCATAAGAGCCTCGAAGGCTGTACTGTAGCGATACGTTTGCACATCTGTATTCTTCGGTACCGTACCGGATTTCGCATTTCGGCCGCGCCGAACGACAGCGGATTCCTCTTCCGATAGCCAATCTGACTCCAGAAAGAAGTGGATGATTTTATTTTGCGCTTTAGCAGCTACAAAAGATGTAGCTTTTTTGTGAAGTAGATTGGGCTTGACCGCCCCTTTTTGAATGAGGTGATGCCGTATATACGTTTCGTATACAGCATCACCTATATATGCTAAAGCAAGACTGTTCAGCATTTTTGCATCTACCTTACTATCGTAATGAAGCATTGATTACCCTCTTTTCCATCTTGTACCTTGAGGGGTATCCTCTAATATGATATTCATGTTTTTCAAGCGATCGCGAATTTCATCAGATAATCCAAAATTGCGGTCTTTCCGCGCTTGAATCCTTTGCTGTATCAACCCTTCAATTTCCTCATCCAGAAGCCCCTCTTCTTCAAGGGACAAACCGAGGACAGAAAATAAGGTGTTGAATTTATCAAGGAAAGCATTGATCACTTCCGTGTCTGTGTTTTTCTCCATCAAGTAATAATTTGCCTGTTTGGAAAGTTCAAAAAGCATGGATATTGCATTAGCTGTGTTGAAATCATCGTCCATTTCCTTAATGAATTGTTCATGTAAATCATTCAGCTTCTCCAACCAAACATCATTATTCTCAGTCAATCCGTCACTTACTTGAAGGCGATGCTTTAAATTTTGATATGATGTCCTTAAGCGTTCAAGGGACGCTTTTACATTTTCAAGCACTTCTTCACTATAATTGATCGGATGACGGTAATGTACTGATAACATAAAGAAGCGTAACACTTGTGGATCATGCTTCTGAATGATGTCATGCACAAGGACGAAATTGCCTAAGGACTTAGACATTTTTTCATTCTCAATATTTATATACCCATTATGCATCCAATAATTCGCAAAGGTCTTACCCGTCAATGCTTCGGATTGTGCAATTTCATTTTCATGATGCGGGAATGCCAGATCTTGACCTCCTGCATGAATATCGATGGTATCCCCCAAATACTTTTTGACCATTGCGGAGCATTCGATATGCCAGCCAGGACGCCCCTTACCCCATGGGCTCTCCCATGATATTTCATCATCCTTGGCCGCTTTCCAAAGGGCAAAATCAAGGGCATCTTGTTTTTTCTCCCCTATTTCAATACGTGCCCCCACTCGAAGCTCATCGATGGACTGATGTGAAAGCTTGCCATATCCCTCAAACTTACGAGTGCGGTAGTACACATCCCCTTCCGATTCATAAGCGAATCCTTTCTCGATTAACGCCGAGATGAATTCAATGATTGCATCCATATTCTCCATTACGGTCGGGTGAGCATCCGCTTTTTTGCAGCCCAATGCCGACACGTCTTCAAAATACGCCTTGATGAAACGCTCAGATATGGTCGGGACATCTTCCCCCAATTCTTTTGCCGCACGAATCAGCTTATCATCCACATCCGTGAAGTTCGAAACGAATTGCACATCATATCCACGGTAATCCAAATACCTACGAACGGTATCGAATACGATTGCCGGTCTTGCATTGCCAATATGAATGTAATTATAGACAGTGGGTCCGCATACATACATCTTCACCTTTCCCTCTTCAATCGGGACGAAGGTTTCCTTTTTTCTTGTTGCTGTGTTATATATTTTAATCGCCATATTATAGACTCCTTTCTTCCTGCTTCTGTTCGGCCAACCTCGCCCTTAAGGCCCTGATTTCACTATCCAATTCCTTAAAGCGATCAGCGATTGGATCAGGAAGATCACAATGATTTAGGTCTTTATTGATTTTGATGCCATCTTGAATGACCACTTTACCTGGAATGCCCACCACTGTAGAATTAGGTGGCACTTCCTTTAAAACGACCGATCCCGCACCGATTTTCGAGTTTTCCCCAACAGTGATGGAACCCAGCACTTTTGCTCCTGTAGCTATCAAAACATTATCCTTTATCGTAGGATGACGTTTTCCCTTTTCCTTTCCGGTCCCCCCAAGGGTTACACCTTGAAAGACGGATACATTGTCGCCAATTTCACAAGTTTCGCCAATGACGATCCCCATTCCATGATCAATGAAGAAACGACGGCCAATCGTAGCCCCTGGATGAATTTCGATTCCGGTAAAAAACCGGCTGATTTGAGATATGCTTCTCGCCAGGAAAAAGAATTTCCTCTTAAATAGTGCGTGAGCCATCCTATGACTCCAAATCGCATGTAAACCCGCGTACGTCAATATGACTTCCAAATAGCTGCGCGCAGCAGGATCTTGATCAAAAACCACTTCGATATCTTCTTTAAACATCTTTAACAAAATGATTCCCCCCTATGTTCCGTCCTTTTTCAACATCCCCTTTTGAAGCTTTTAAAGCATATAAAAAAGCGTCTCTGTCCAAATAGACAGAGACGCTTGAAGCGCGGTTCCACTCTGTTTGGAATGTACGAACCAGGTAAAGCTTTTTCCTGTTTTTTCATCCCCAACTTTAATCCCTGTAACGGAGGACATTCCGCCTGTGCCTACTATAGGTTAGTTCAGCAAAGGACTCAAGGGTGCATTTCAGAAAACGAGAGGCCTGAACCACTTTCAGCAGGTTATGGTTCTCTCTAAAAAGCTTCGTTTACTTACTTCTCCCCATCTACGCGTTCTTTTGTAAGATTATTAAATACTATATTACATTTTCGACAAATTGTTAATATAAAATACTCTGAATACGCTGTTTAATTTTTTCTTTGCCAAGTAATGAAATTGCCTTAGGCAAGTCAGGACCATGTGTTTGACCCGTGACGGCAGCCCTTATCGGCATGAATAATTTTTTCCCTTTATGCCCTGTGCTTTTTTGTACGGCTTTAATCGACTTCTTGATTTCATCCGCATTAAATTCTTCAAGCCCTTCGATCTCCTGAAGGAAAGCTTTCATGACTTCCGGTACCTGTTCTTCAGCCAGCACTTCCTTAGCTTCTTGCTCGAACTCGACCTCATCCTTGAAAAACAGTTCAGAAAGCTCGACTATTTCCGCTCCATAGCTCATCTGCTCTTGAAAAAGTGAAACAATCCCATGTACCCACTCTTCTTCTTCGGCGGTCAGTGTCTCTGAAACCTTCCCGGCTTTAATTAAGTGAGGCAATGACAATTCCACTGCACGATTGACGTCCAATTGCTTCACATATTGATTATTCATCCATGTAAGCTTTTGCTTATCGAAAAGTGCAGGTGATTTAGACAGACGGTCAGCATCGAAAAGATTAATGAATTCTTCTTTTGTGAAAATCTCTTCCTCCCCGACCGGAGACCATCCTAGTAATGTAATGAAATTGAATAATGCTTCAGGTACATAGCCAAGCTCTTCATATTGCTCAATGAATTGAATGATCGACTCATCACGTTTACTCAGTTTCTTCCTGCTTTCGTTTACAATCAGCGTCATATGTCCGAATACCGGCGGTTCCCAGCCGAAAGCTTCATAAATCATCAATTGTTTTGGAGTATTGGAGATATGATCATCACCGCGAAGGACATGGGAAATCTTCATCAAGTGATCATCGACGGCCACTGCAAAGTTATAAGTTGGAATGCCATCTTTTTTAACGATAACAAAATCACCAAAGCCATCCGTTTCAAATGAAACCTCATCCTTGACCATATCTTTGAAAGTAAGGACCTTCCCAGCTGGAACGGCAAAGCGAATGCTCGGTTTTCTTCCTTGTGCCACTAGTTCCGCTTGCTCTTCCTCAGTTAAATGCTTGCACTTCCCAGAATATTTTGGCGTTTCATTGCGTTCGACCTGCCCTTCACGCTCTGCTTCCAGCTCTTCTTCCGTACAATAGCATTTATATGCTAACCCCTTATCCAAAAGCTCTTGATACAATTCCTGATAAAGGTCGTTCCTTTCGGATTGACGATATGGACCGTATTCACCGCCTACATCAACACCTTCATCCCAATCCATGCCAAGCCATTTCAAATATTTAAGCTGACTTTCCTCTCCGCCTTCAATATTTCTCTTTTGGTCGGTATCTTCAATACGGATGATGAATTTCCCGCCTTTATTTCGTGCGTATAAATAATTAAATAAAGCAGTCCGTGCATTACCAATATGTAAATGTCCAGTCGGACTCGGTGCATAGCGAACTCGAATATCGCTGCTCATGATATATATAGACCTCCCAGTCGTTCTATTCTATTGTTTATATTATCATTTAAATACATTGGGATAAAGGCATCCACTCTAAAAACGATTTAGTTTGATTTGACCAATAAGACAACAGCCTGTGCCGCGATTCCTTCGCCCCTGCCTGTAAATCCAAGTTTCTCCGTGGTGGTCGCCTTTACATTAATCCTGTCAATCGAGGCATCTAAAAGTTCTGCAATTCTGCCTCGCATTTCCTCGATATACGGTGCCATTTTCGGGCTTTGTGCAATGATTGTACAATCCGCATTGCCTAGGGAATATCCTTCTTTTTTTACGATCGCCCAAATATACTGCAGCAGTTTTGCAGAATCGGCATCTTTAAATTCAGGGTCGGTATCCGGAAAATGCTTACCGATATCCCCTGCACCAATTGCCCCCAAGCAGGCATCGGCAACAGTATGCAGAAGGACATCCGCATCCGAATGACCCAGCAGTCCTTTCTCATACGGAATCGTAATCCCGCCAATTATCAAAGGCCTGCCTTCCACAAGCTGATGAACGTCATATCCTTGTCCTATTCTATACATATCATTCTCCCCAATCATCTTTTTCCATGTTGTTGTTTATGTAAAATCGCTTCTGCAAAATAAAGGTCTTCCTGAGTCGTAATCTTAATATTATCATAATTGCCCTCAATAATAACTACCTGTTCATTGATCCGCTCTAGTAAACTTGCATCGTCCGTCCCTAAAAATCCTTCAGCTTCTGCCTGTTCATACGCACTTTTTAATATGGATACACGAAAAGCTTGTGGAGTTTGCACCGCCCACAAGCTTGATCGTTCCACTGTTTCCAATACCTTTTTGTTTGCCGCTTTTTTAATCGTATCCTTAACGGGCACTGCAATTACGGCACCTCCATTAAGGGAGGCGGCAGTAGTCAATTCACTGATTTGCCCTAGGGTAATAAAAGGGCGGGCACCGTCATGGACCAGGACGATGTCTTCTTCTGCATGTTGCAGTCCATTATAAACGCTTTGTTGGCGCTCCTTGCCACCCATGACCAGTTTCTTGACCTTTTTAAGCCCATTCGCTGCTATCAATTGATTGAAATAATCCTTTTCTGCCGGGTTTATCGAAAGGATAATCCCCCGACAGTCAGGATCTTCTTCAAAGACACGCAGTGTATAAACAATGATCGGGACACCCGATAGTTCAATAAAAAGTTTATTCTTGCCCGCTTTCATTCTTTTGCCTTGTCCAGCTGCAGGTATCACTACTTCATAAAACATAACGATTTCTCCTACTCTTCTTTATAATGCTTTTTCTAATAGTTTCGGTTTAGCGAATATCATCCGGCCTGCAGAGGTTTGCAATACACTTGTGACAAGTACATCGATCCGTTTCCCTATATGGTCACGGCCACCCTCGACAACGATCATGGTGCCATCGTCCAAATAAGCGATGCCCTGGTTCTGCTCTTTCCCATCCTTTATGACCTGAACGTTCATCTCTTCCCCAGGAAGTACAACAGGTTTTACGGCATTGGCCAGGTCATTGATATTAAGTACCGCCACATTTTGAAACTCGCATACTTTGTTTAAATTGAAATCATTGGTAACGACCATTCCGCCCGATATTTTGGCAAGCTTCACCAGTTTACTGTCGACTTCCTGAATGTCTTCAAAATCCCCCTCGTACATCTCCACTTTAATCGGTAGGTCTTTTTGAATCCGATTCAAGATATCCAAACCGCGCCTTCCACGATTCCTTTTCAATGCATCAGATGAATCGGCAATGTGCTGCAATTCGTTTAATACGAATTGAGGAATGACTATGGTACCTTCCAGAAAGCCTGTCTGACAAATATCCGCAATTCTGCCATCTATGATGACGCTTGTATCAAGAATCTTCAGGCGCTTGCTATACCCCTCTTCATCCTCTTCGCTTGCTTCATCATCCGTGTTCTTTTTCTTATTGCTTTTCGTGAATAAACTCAATAGCTCATCACGTTTTTTAAAGCCCACCTGAAAACCAAGATATCCAAATAAAAGCGTAAGGATGATAGGAACCACTGTATTCAAAATGGGAACCTTGATGGCACTGAATGCGGATCCAACCAAGAACGCTGCAAGCAGTCCAACTAAAAGACCTACGCTGCCAAAGATTATATCCGTAATCGGTATCTTTACAAGCTGTTCCTCCAGCCATTTCATAAAGTAGATCACATGATCTACTGCCCAAAAAGTTATAAGATAAAAGATAATGGCACCCAACAGTACACTTACATAAGGATTGTTTAATAAAGCAATATCGTCTGCATGTAAAACAATTAATAATTCCGGAATAAGCAACATACCAAGTGTTCCGCCGACTATTAAGAAGCATGCTTGTATAATGCGTTTTAACATCCCTTTCACCTCCTTCTACTCATTATTGACCAATAATATAAAATGAAACCTTCGAAAATTCGTTTTCACTATATACGTTAAATTCACTTAAGGATTTAGTGGATTTACAAATATGAATTCTTCTCTTTTTCGTAATATTAGCCTAGCACCCTGAGTTTTGAGTGTCAAAAATAAACACCAATCAATTTCAAGCCCGTTCAGGAGTTTTTTAAAAGCCGGCTGCACCTTACATCCTTCTATTTGTGACCAGCTGATTTTTCAAAATTCGGAGTCCTTCTTTAATTTTATTGGCCCGGACTTCACCTATACCCTCCACATCGTCAAGGTTTTCAACCGTAGCTTTATTGACTTCACTAAAGCTTCCGAACTGTTTCACTAAATTTTCGATGATTAAACCCGGCAAGCGTGGGATTTTATGAAGAATACGGTAACCACGGGGATGTACTGACTCATCAAGATGTATATATCCATGATAGCCCAGCACCTTAAGAAGAATGCTTTCATCCAGTTTTTCCTGCATGGCCAACTCTTGAAGCCTAAAAATGATTTCCTCGGGATTTTCATCATTACTGGAGGTATAATCCTTGATAAGCCATTTCCCTTCCGTTTCAATATCTGCCAGGATTTCATTCATTTGCAAACGGATCAGCCTTCCTTCCGTACCAAGTTCATTAAGGTACGTTAGCAGCTCCGCCTTGATCCTGAGCACCATCACATAACGGTGAAATACCTGCAAAAGATCGGCATAGGTCACGATTTCCTCAAACTCGAGCGCTCCTAAAACCGATATGCTCTGCTGCAGGACCACCTTGTATTTTTCCAAGGTCTGGATGGCTAAATTAGCCTTGGCAAGAATGACTCCTATATCTTTAAGGGCATACCGGAAATTGCCCTGATATAAAGTGATGACATTCCGGCGTTGTGAGATTGCGATGACCAACGACTTGGTCTCCCTTGCCACCCGTTCCGCTGTTCTATGCCTCATTCCCGTTTCAGTGGAAGGTGTACTGTTATCAGGCACTAATTGGGCATTTGCGAAAATGATCTTATCGGCGGTTTCATTTAAAATGATGGCCCCGTCCATCTTCGCCAACTCATATAATGTGCTGGGGGTACAGCTGCAGTTGATTTCGAAGCCGCCATCCACGATCATTCGCACCTTCTCGTTATATCCGACCACTATCAAACCGCCCGTGTTCGCCCTCAGGACATTTTCAATACCCTCCCGAAGCGGGGTACCTGGTGCTACGATTTGCAGAATTTCCAATTTTGTTTTCTCATACCCTTTTTTATCTGTCATGCTTAACCCCCTAACGATTGTTTAAGAGCCTCCGAAACCGATGAAACACCAATGATCTTAATACCTTTCGGCGCGGTCCACCCTCCTATATTATTAGCCGGTATGATAACCCGCTCAAACCCTAATTTCGCTGCTTCCTGCACCCTTTGTTCAATTCGTGACACCCTTCTCACTTCCCCAGTCAGCCCCACTTCACCAATGATGCAATCGGCAGGGTTTGTTGGTTTATCACGGAAGCTTGATGCAATGCTTATTGCAACAGCGAGGTCAATTGCCGGTTCATCCAGCTTGACACCGCCAGCAACCTTTAAATACGCATCTTGGTTTTGGAGCAGCAAGCCCACTCTCTTTTCCAGGACAGCCATTAAAAGCGAAACTCGATTGTGGTCAATTCCCGTGGCCATCCGCCTAGGATTCCCAAAACTCGTAGGAGAAATCAATGCTTGAATTTCAACAAGCACCGGCCTTGTGCCCTCCATGGATGCGACGACTGTGGACCCCGAAGCTCCTTGCGACCGTTCTTCAAGGAAAATTTCCGATGGATTCGCCACCTCTTCCAATCCATGTTCTTTCATTTCAAAAATACCCATCTCATTCGTCGAACCAAAGCGATTTTTAACCGCACGTATAATTCGATATGTATGGTGTCTTTCACCTTCAAAATATAATACGGTGTCAACCATGTGCTCAAGCAGCCGTGGTCCCGCAATGGCCCCTTCTTTTGTAACGTGACCGACGATAAAAATCGCGATTCCGTTCGTTTTAGCAATGCGCATGAGTGAGGCTGTGCATTCCCTCACTTGTGAAACGCTTCCCGGGGCAGATGTAACCTCCGAATGATAAACCGTTTGAATCGAGTCAATAATGACCAAATCCGGTTTTACATCTGTAATTGCCTGTTGGATATAGTCCATATCGGTTTCAGAATAAACGAATAGATTTTCCGACATGGTCCCAAGCCGGTCCGCTCTCAATTTGGTCTGCTTGACTGATTCTTCACCTGATATATAAAGCACTTTTTTCTGTTTATGCGCCAATTGGGATGATACCTGTAAAAGCAGGGTGGACTTACCGATACCCGGGTCCCCTCCGATCAATACAAGTGATCCCTGAACGATCCCGCCCCCAAGAGCACGATTCAATTCCATTAAATCCGTCTTAATGCGTGGTTCTTTTTCTGATTGAATGGTCGTTATGGGTGCTGCCTTCTCCCGTTCCCCGGAACCTCTCACCTCTGAATGGGTAAAAGCGCCCTTTCTAGCAGGTTTAACGATTTCGGTTTCCTCGACCATTTTATTCCATTCACCGCAGCCTGGGCATTTCCCCATCCATTTCGCGGACTCATACCCACAAGACTGACAGATAAATTTAGTTTTCTTTTTTACAGCCATAAATTACTCCTCTTCCTTTGGAAAAAATATCTATATTAAGGATATTATATCTCTGTTTTATTTAAACCTTCTTAAGGCTAAGTTTTTTTAAAAAAATATTCACTTTGCTTGTCCCGTTTATACTCACATCTACCTATAGATAAAAAACAGAGGTACACTGCAAAAGAATCTGCGTGTACCTCGAAGTTTAGGATCAGGTTATTCACTTACATTAACAGGCTCGCCTTGTCGGATTGCAAACTCATTATTCACGACATCCATTACGACCGTTTGCCCTTTTTTCACGTTGCCTTTAAGCAACTCTTCGGATAGATAATCCTCTACATGCTTCTGAAGCGCCCTGCGGATTGGCCTTGCCCCATATTCCGGATCAAAACCTTCCGTGGCAATTTTTTCTCTAGCCGCATCTGTCAGCTCCAAGTATATCTCCTGTTCTTTCAAACGGGTAGTAAGCTGATTTGACATTAATGTAACGATTTGTTTCAAATGATCCTTCTCTAATGAGTGGAACACGATAGTTTCATCAATACGATTCAGGAATTCCGGACGGAATGCACGTTTGAGTTCTTCCATCACTTTCCCTTTCATATTTTTATAGTCCTGACCAGTATCCTGGATGTTAAAGCCGACATACTTATCAGTTTTCAAGGCAGACGCCCCTACATTCGATGTCATGATCAAAATGGTATTCCTGAAATCGACAGTACGCCCCTTTGAATCTGTCAGTCTTCCGTCTTCCAACACTTGAAGAAGAATATTGAAGACATCCGGATGCGCCTTTTCTATTTCATCAAGCAGAACGACGGAGTATGGTTTCCTCCGCACTTTTTCCGTTAACTGACCGCCTTCTTCGTACCCAACATATCCTGGAGGCGATCCAACAAGACGTGAAGTCGAATGTTTCTCCATATATTCGGACATATCGATGCGGATCATGGCATCTTCATCACCAAAAATGGATTCAGCCAAAGCTCGGGCTAGCTCGGTTTTACCGACCCCTGTAGGCCCCAAGAAGATGAATGAACCAATTGGACGCTTAGGATCTTTCAATCCTGCCCTTGCACGTCGTACTGCTTTAGAAACCGCAATGACGGCCTCTTCCTGCCCAATTACACGATCATGGAGGATTGACTCCATATTAAGCAGTTTGTCTGACTCCGTTTGCGCCAATTTAGTGACCGGCACTCCCGTCCAGCTGGATACGACATGTGCAATGTCATCCACAGTCACTTCACTGTTTTCCTGCCCTTGTTTTTCTTTCCAAGTTTTTTTCGTTTCTTCCAATTGTTCTCTTAAGCGTTGTTCTGTATCGCGAAGCGAAGCAGCTTTTTCAAATTCCTGACTCTGAACGGAAGCATCCTTTTCCTTGCGAACATCATCTAGTTTCACTTCAAGTTCCTTTAGGTTGGGTGGCGTTGTGTATGAGCGCAGCCTAACTTTGGAACCAGCTTCATCAATCAAGTCAATCGCTTTATCAGGTAAAAAGCGATCGGAAATATAACGGTCTGATAATTTGACTGCAGCATCAATCGCTTCGTCAGTGATCGATACGCGGTGATGTGCCTCATAACGGTCACGAAGACCTTTGAGAATTTGGATGGATTCCTCAATTGTCGGCTCATCGACTTGGATTGGCTGGAAGCGACGTTCAAGGGCAGCATCCTTTTCAATATACTTGCGGTACTCATCCAAAGTTGTAGCACCGATACATTGTAATTCACCACGGGCCAATGATGGTTTAAGGATATTGGAGGCATCGATGGCACCTTCTGCACCACCTGCACCAATCAATGTATGCAATTCGTCGATGAATAGGATGATATTACCCGCCTGGCGTATTTCATCCATGACTTTCTTCAACCGGTCCTCAAATTCACCCCGGTATTTAGTGCCAGCCACAACAGTACCCATATCAAGTGTCATGACGCGTTTATCACGTAAAATCTCAGGTACCTCATTATTGATAATCTGTTGGGCAAGCCCTTCAGCAATGGCTGTTTTACCAACGCCGGGTTCACCGATCAATACTGGGTTATTTTTTGTACGACGGCTTAATACCTCAATGACACGCTGTATTTCCTTACTTCTTCCGATAACCGGATCCAAGCTTCCTTCCCTGGCAATCGCCGTTAAATCACGGGCAAGGCCATCCAGTGTCGGCGTGCTTGCATTTGCAGCGGCTGAACCTTGATGACCACCTGATTCATTGCTGCCCAAAAGTTGTAATACTTGTTGTCGAGCTTTATTTAAACTTACTCCCAGATTATTCAATACGCGGGCAGCGACACCTTCCCCTTCTCGTATAAGACCTAGAAGGACATGCTCTGTCCCAACATATGAGTGACCTAATTTTCTTGCTTCATCCATGGAAAGCTCAATGACCTTCTTGGCTCTTGGGGTATAATGTATCGTTTGAGCCGTATCCTGTCCACGGCCAATTAAATTTTCCACTTCTTTCTGAATCTTCTCCGGACCCAATCCAAGAGCATATAACGCTTTGGCTGCAATACCATCACCCTCTCGGACCAGGCCCAGTAAAATATGTTCCGTGCCAATATTATTATGACCTAAACGGATTGCCTCTTCTTGGGCTAATGCTAATACTTTCTGGGCTCTTTCAGTAAAACGACCAAACATCATAGGGAATTCCTCCTTAAGAATTTTCGTTTTGAATAAAATTGCTGGCAATTCTCTAAGTAATGGCAGAAGCTTATTCTTGCTCCATATCTATTAATGAAATTTAATTCTCCCTAAAGAGGTCAATAACCTCTATGAGGAGGAAGATTCCGTGAAATTCAAGCGTTCCCGGATGAGTGCTGCTCTACGGATATCCCTTTCATGGGGTCTTAAAGGGCCGCCTGCGTACTTTTGTAAAAATCCCGACTGCGTCAAAATCATCAATTCATTTAGAATGCTTTTGGAAATATTCTTTATATACCCAAGATCTATCCCTAACCTAACATCGGAGATACATGTAGCTGCTTCCTTGGTCTCGATGATTCGAGCATTGGACAAAACCCCATATGAACGGAAAATTCTATCTTCTAATTGTATGTGGGAAGTCCTCGCTAATGCATCCCTCGCTGACCGTTCCTGGGCTATGATTTGTTGCACTACACTTGTTAGATCTTCAACGATATCCCTTTCCGATTTTCCAAGGGTGATTTGATTGGAAATTTGAAAAATATTCCCCAACGCTTGACTGCCCTCTCCATAAATCCCTCGAACCACCAACCCCAATTGGTTGATAGCCGGTATGATATTATTCATCTGCTGTGTAAGGACCAGGCCCGGCAGATGCATCATGACTGAAGCCCTTAACCCTGTTCCCACATTAGTCGGACAACTAGTCAGGTATCCTCTTTCTTCATCATATGCATAGTCTATGGATTCTTCAATCCAATCGTCAAGAACATTTGCAATCTTTAAGGTTTCCTTTAGCTGCAACCCCGACATTAAACATTGAATACGGAGATGGTCCTCTTCGTTTATCATGATACTTATTTCTTCATTTTCCGAAAGGAGACATGCGCTTTTCGCTGAATCTTCAACTAAATGAGGACTGATTAAATGTTTTTCAACCAGAACGCGCTTTTCCAGTGGCTGCAATTGGTCAATCTCTAATAGCTCCAATTTTCCAATCTCCGGGGTTACTTCCTCTTCGATTCTTTTTTTGACCAATTCAATGATTTTATTAGCTTCTTCGTTCGAAAAGGAGGTTGGGAAGGTAAAGTCTTTGAAATTCCTGGCCAGCCGAATCCGCGAACTCATTACAATATCGATTTCCGGCCCTTCGGCACTCATCCAGGAACTCAAGGCGTTTTCTACAAACTTTTCCAAGCTCATAAGTCCTCGCCTCCCTCTTGTGCTTCAAACCTTTTTTCAAGGGAACGAACCTTATCTCTTACTTCTGCCGCTTTCTCAAACTCCTCTTGATCAATGTGGACCTTTAAAACTTCTTTCAAATCCAAAATTTGTTTTCGAAGATATATGGCGCCGCCAATCCTTTTTGGAATTTTCCCTATGTGTGCTGTATTGCCGCTATGAACCCTCTTTAAAATGGGATTTAACTGTTCATTGAACGTTTTATAACATTCGGCACAGCCAAACTTGCCAATATGGACAAATTCTTTATAAGATCGATGACAATGCGGGCAACGCCTCTCTTCCGTTTTCGGAAATGCATTTGCCTTTGTCTGTTGAATATTCGACTCCATATTCAACAATCCTGCTAATAAATTATTTATTGAAAAACCAGGTCCACCTGCCTCCATGAACATTTCACCTTTTTCCTGAGCACATTTCTCACAAATCATGACTTCAGTCTTTTTTCCATTGATGATTTTGGTGAAGTGCAGGGTAGCAGGCCTTTGATGACATTCTTGGCAAATCAACGTTCATCACCTCTGCCAGTTTCATTTATATTTTAAAGTCGTAAGCATCGCAGTTAAAATTCTTGCCCTAAGCTCATCGCGGTCAGGCAGGTCGATATAAATCACCGATCTATCTATGACGCTCATCATAATCTTTGCTTCTCTTTCATTAATGACGTCTTCATTCATCAGTCGTGAAATTACTCCTTCAGCCATCGATTGAGTTACCCTGGAACCAATAAGCGATAATAATTGGTTGATAAGTTGCACGGAATCCTGTGATTCCACTTTCATGATGCGTATATAACCGCCGCCTCCACGCTTACTCTCTACAACATAACCTCTCTCGATGGTAAACCTGGTATTGATTACGTAATTGATTTGAGAAGGAACACACTGAAATTTATCTGCTATTTCACTTCTTTTAATCTCCAAGATATCTTTTTGACTTATTTCAAGTACTTGCTTCAAATAAGTTTCGATAACATCAGATATGTTTCTCACTCAGCCTCCTCCATTCTGACTTTGACTATATTTGACTATTATTATACAAGGAATAATGCATTTTGCAACTTAAACGCACTTTCTTTCTGTAATATCCATTTTCTCCAAATTATATGTAGTTACATACCCCATTGAACATAAAAGATGAAATATCTTACATAAATACCCTATATAAATGGATGTAAAACCTGAAATTTTTCTTCTGCTTAAGGTTTCATCACTTAAATTCTGCCCCATTTCCCCAGCTCATCCATTCCTCCTCATGATATGGCAACCAATTCAAATAAGGCCAGCCCGTGCTGTCCCTGAAAACGGAAAAATTTTTTATTACAAACACAAAAAAGACCAGCCGGATGGCTGATCTTTTTAAATGGCTTGGCGGCGTCC